>CBIMJO010000054.1:0-15572 GCA_966244135.1 uncultured Actinocrispum sp.
CGCCCTGCCACAGGGGCAGCGCCTCGGCGAGCGTCTCGGCGACGCCCGGGTGATCGCCGCGGGCGGCCATCGTGCTCGCGCGGGTGCACTTGTCCTCGAACACGACGACGTCGACCTGGCCGCGTTCCAGCCGGGCCACGTAGCCGCTGCCCGCGGACCGGATCGGCTCCTGGCCGAGCTTCTTCAGCGCGCGGCGCAGGCCGGAGACGTAGGTGTAGACGTTGCCGTCGGCGCTCTGCGGCGCGGAGCCGCCCCAGACCGCCTCGACCAGCTCTGTACGCGTCACCGTCTGGCCGGCCCTGGTCGCCAGCACGGCGAACACGGCACGTTGCCGGGCGGGCCCCAGCCCGGCCTCGGCGCCGGCAACCATCACCCTGACCGGGCCGAGCATCTCGACCCGGAGCAGGTCCTGCCGACCCACATCCCCCAGTGCACTCTTCTGGCTACCGAGAGGCACGGTGACCACCCTACCCCAGTGTCAGTGGGTGACCGACCGCGCTTTCACGCCAGTCCAATGGTCCCAACACGATCCATTTCGACCACCGTCCACCTGCGTCAGTTCAGCGTCCACTATGGACAGTCGAAGTCGAACGCGCATGCCTCCGAAGGTTTTCGGGCAACTTCCCCCCGGATGCCCGGTCATTTGGGTAATCCTGTACGAGTACGCATTCCCAGCGCTGCCAAGGAGTTCCCGTGTTGACCCAGGAAGAAGACGTGGACCAGCGTCCGGCACTCGGGCTGTGGTCCACCACCGAACGGGGCCGCACCCTGGTACTCCACCTGCCGCACAAGCAGAACGACCGGATCGAGGACGTGGCGGTCACGGAGAACTCCCGGTCCGTGCTCATCGACGTGATCCGCACCGACCAGCCCGCGGCCGGCCGGTCCCGGCTGGTGCGCTCGACCCACACAGTCCCGTTGTCGGCTCCGCTGGGTAACCGGCGGCTGGCGATGACGTGGAACGGCTCGCGGATTCCGCTGCTGCAGGCCGTCCCGGCCGGCAAGGGAGAGGCAGCGGAGTCCGCGGCCGAGCGCGCCAAGCGCGAGCTGATCTCGATGATCGACACCCTGGAGCCCGGCTCGGCGCTGCCGTCCGAGCGCGTGCTGTCGGAACGGCTGGAGATCGCCCGGATGACGCTGCGGCACGCGGTCGACGAGCTGACCCTGGCCGGCAAGGTGTCCCGGCGAAGAGGCAGCGGCACGTACGTGGCCGACTCGAAGCTGCTCTGCCGGATCACCCCGGACGGTCTGGACCTCGACCCGGCCGCGCCCGGCGCCGGGTTCGGGCACGTACATGTCGTGCGCGATTGCGTGGAAGCCGACGAGCAGGTGGCCGCGGACCTCGGCATCGACCCGGGCGACCTGGTGCTGCACATCGGCCGGCTGCTGCTGACCGACCACCGGCCGTTCGGCCTGGTGTCCCGGCACATCCCCATCGCCCGGATGACCGAGACCCCGGGCGCGCCGAGCGCGCTGCGCTGGTTCAGCGAGCGGACCGCCCGGGTGGACACCCGGATCCAGTTGTCCACCGCCACTCCCGCCGAGGCGCGGCTGCTGGAACTGGGCCAGGTGCAGCCGATGCTCGCATGGCACCGGGTCTCGCTGGACGAGCACGACGTCCCCTTGGAGCGGACCAGGGTGCTGGCCCGCGGCGACCGGGTGGTGCTGGACCTGTCCGCGATGTGAGTATCGCCGGGTGGATCCCTCGCTCCCCTCCCTGGCCGGCACCGTCACCTTGGTCACCGGCGCCAGCGGCATCATCGGCGCCGGTATCGCCTCGCAGTTCGCTGCCGCTGGCAGTTCGGTGATCGTGCACTACCACCGTGACGCCGATACCGCGGAGGAACTCGCTTCGCGGATAGACGGCCGGGCGGTCTGCGCGGACTTGTCCACAGTGGATGGTTGTTCGTCCCTCGTGGCCGCTGCCGGGCGACTGGACACTTTGGTCAACTGCGCGGGGATCCAGCCAGTGCGGGACCTGGCGGACATGACCGCCGGCGAGTGGCAGTCGATGCTCGACACCAATTTGAACAGCGCGTTCTTCTGTACTCAGGCCGCGGTCGCGGCGATGCCGTCCGGCGGCTCGATCATCCACATCGCGTCGATCGAAGCGACCCAGCCTGCTTTTGGGCATGCCCACTACAGCGCCGCCAAGGCCGCGCTCGTCATGCATGCCCGTTCCGCCGCTTTGGAATACGGGCCGTTGGGGATACGCGTCAACAGCGTGTCCCCCGGTTTGATCGCGCGGCCCGATATCTCGGCTTCGTGGCCCGCGGGGGTGGCTCGCTGGGAGGCGGCCGCTCCCTTGACTCGCCTGGGCACTCCTGCGGATGTCGGCAACGCGTGCGTGTTCCTGGCCTCCCCCATGGCTTCCTGGATCACCGGGCACAACCTCGTGGTGGACGGCGGGGTGTCGGCGCACCCAACCTGGTGAATCCTTCCCTATAATTCCCTCGACAGGGAAGGATAGGGCATGTTCTACTCGGTTGAGCAAGTCGCCGAGCTGCTGAACCTGCACGTCAAGACGGTTCGCGGGTACGTGCACGACGGCAGGCTCAAGGCGACCAAGGTAGGCAAGCAGTACCGGATCAGCAGGGAGGACTTGGCCGCCTTCACCGGGCAGCCGGTGAAGGGCGCGCGGCGCATCGACGTGTCGTGTGTGGTGCAGCTGGACGAAGTCGACTTCGCCGCGATGACCAAGATCAGCACGATGATCATGGCCGTCGTCAAGGACCCGTACGAGGACGAGCAGCTACACGTCGAGACCGTGTACGACCGCGACCGCGCCAGCCTCAAGCTGATCATCATCGGCGGGCCGGCCCGGGCCGCCGACCTGTTGAAGTTCGTCAAGACCATCGCGGAGTGACCATGCTGGAGCACATCAACGGCGTGCCTGTGTACCTGGCCCCCGCGGAAGGGCCGGCCATCTGTGGTGAGCAGGACGCGGTCGAGCTGATGGTCAACTCCTCGCGTGAGGCCGAGTGGCTGGTGATCCCGGTGGAGCGGTTCCACCCGGACTTCTTCGAGCTGCGGACCCGGGTGGCCGGCGGGATCGTGCAGAAGTTCGTGAACTACCGGGTGGGGTTCGCGATGATCGGGGACGTGTCCTCGTACGTCGCCACGAGTGAGTCGTTCGCCGCGTTCGTCCGGGAGTCGAACCGGGGGCGGCACATCTGGTTCGTGTCCGATGTGGACGAACTGCGGGCGCAGCTGGCGAGGGTCACTCGCTGACACAGAAGCACTTGCGCGGTTGTTGCGGGGCGGGCGTGACCATGTTCGTGTCCAACCGTGCAGGAGGACCTGTCATGTCCCGTTCGCTCGACATCGGCCTAGACATCGACGGTGTGCTGTACCCATTCGTCCAGGTCATCGCCGGATACGCGGCCAAGCGGCTCGGCCGTCCGTGTTCCGGCAAAGCCGAGACGTGGGACTGGTACCAGCGGCAGTGGGGCCTCAACCACGACGAGTTCTTCGCCCTCTGTAGCCGCGGAGTGCGCGACGGGATCCTCTACACGGAGGGCGCTCCGATGCCCGGTGCGGTGCGGGCCGCAAAGCAGCTCGCACGCGCCGGCCACCGGTTGCACTACATCACAGCCCGGGCGTTCGCCGGCATACCCGCGCCGGTCGCCTGGCACCGAACCGCGGAATGGCTGCAGAAGTGGACGTTCCCGGTGCATTCGCTGACCGTGTCGGGCGACAAGAACTGCCGCCCGACGGATGTCTTCCTCGACGACTCGATCCACGTCGTCGAGGCGCTGCAGAACGCCGGGCATCCGCGCCCGGTGTTGTGGAGCCACAGTGCCAACCAGGCCTATGACGGCGAGATCGTGACCGGCTGGGAGCAGTTCATCGAGCTGGTCGAGTCGGAGTCGGGCCCGCTGCCTCCGGTGGTCGCCGACTACGCGATCTACTAGAAAGGACAGATGACCGACTGGGGAGAGTTCGTCCGCGGCACGCCCGAGCAGGATCGGCTGGCCCTGCTGGAGCTGCTGTTCGATCCGGCGACGCTCAGGCACATTGACGCCATCGGCGTGCGGCCTGGCTGGCGATGCCTGGAAGTCGGCGCCGGGGCCGGGTCGATCGCCCGTGCCCTGGCCGAGCGCGGCGGTGAGGTGACCGCGACCGATGTTCGGCTGGAGCCGCTGGAACCGTTGCGGGAACTGGGGATCACCGTCCTGCGGCACGACGTGACGGTGGACCCCGACCTCGGCCCGTTCGACCTGATCCACGCCCGGTACGTGCTGGAACACGTGCGGGAGCGGGACATCGCGCTCGCCCGGATGGTGTCCTGGCTGAAACCCGGTGGGTGGCTGGTGATCGAGTCCGGCGGCCCGGTCACCGCGCTCGCCACGCGCGAGACGTTCCGCAGAGGCATCGACGCGGCCGCGGCCGGTTGGGTACGGACCTTGGGCACCGACATCGGCTACGGCCGCAGCCTCCCCGGCCCGCTGCACAAGGCGGGCTTGGTGGAGATCGGCGCGGAAGCACAGGCCCCGGTGATCTGGGGCGGTTCGGCGATGGCCGCCTGGATAGCGGCGACGATGCGGCTGAGCGCGGGCCTGGCCGTCGAGGAAGGCCTGATCACCGAGGAAGGCGTGCAGAAAACCTACGCCGACCTCAATGACCCGGCCTTCATCGACTACAGCTGGCTCAAAGTCTCCGCCTGGGGCCGCAAACCCGGCTAGAACTCGAGGGTGGGCTGGTAGAGGTCGAGCCAGTGGTACATGTCCAGGACCCGGTCGATACCCCGGCGGGCGTCGCTCGGCTTGGACACGTCCTGCTGCACGATGTCCGCCAGCCAGTCGTGGTCCAGCAGCTCGTGCACCGGGTGGTCGCGGTCCGCGATGACCTCCTTGGCCTGCTGCTGCAGGCTCAGCGCGTACCCAGGGTCCTGTGTGGACGGATAGGGGCTCTTGCGCCTGCCTTGCACCGACTCCGGCAGCACGTGTTTGGTCGCCGCGCGCAGCAGGCTCTTCTCCCGGCCGTCGAACGTCTTCATCGACCACGGGGTGTTGTAGAGGTACTCGATCAGCCGGTGGTCGCAGAACGGGACCCGGACCTCCAGGCCCACGGCCATCGAGATGCGGTCCTTGCGGTCCAGCAGCATCCGCACGAACCGGGTCAGGTGCAGGTTCTGGTTGATCCGCATGACCCGCTGGTGCCCGTTGTCGTCGTCCAGGTGACCGACCGCGGAAACCGCCGACGAGTACTGGGAGTCGATGTACGCGTCCAGGTCCATCCGCGCGCGGATGTGCGGGGCCAGGAACGCGGTCCGGTCGCCGCTCATCGGGCTGCGGTAGGCCAGCCACGGGAAGGTCTTGGCGTTGACCGCCTCCGGGTCGTGCATCCACCGGTACCCGCCGAACACCTCGTCCGCCGACTCACCGGACAAGGCCACAGTGGACTCCCGCCGGATCGCCTCGAACATCAGGTACAGCGAGCTGTCCGTCTCGCCGAAGCCGACCGGCATGTCCCGGCAGGTGATCACCGCCCGGCGCAGCTCGGGATTGGTCAGGTCCTCGGGCTTCAACGTGATGAACTGGTGCGTCGAGCCGACCAGGTTCGTCACGTCCCGGATGAACGGCGTGTCCGGGCTGTCCCAGTTCTCGTCGGCCTTGAACGTCTCCTCGCGGCCGACGAAGTCCACCGAGAACGTCCGCAGCTGCTCCCCCAGCGACGCCAACCGCGCTGCCGCAAGGCCGGTGACCGCGCTGGAGTCCAGACCGCCGGACAGCAACACACATCGCGGCACATCGGAGACCAGCTGCCGGTGCACGATGTCGGTCATCAGCTCGCGGATGTGCGCGATGGTGGCGTCGAGATCCTCCTCGTGCGGCTGAGGTTCCAGCGACCAGTACCGGCGCTCGCGGATGCCCTCCCGGGACACCGTCACGATCGTGCCCGGCTCGACCTCGTACATGTCCTTCCACAGCGACCACTTCGGCGCCACCGTGAACCCGACCAGCTCGCGCAGACCATCGATGTCCACGACCTTGCGCGCCAACGGGTTGGCCAGGATCGCCTTGGGCTCCGATCCGAAGAGGACACCGTCACGCGTCGGGTAGTAGTGGAACGGCTTGACGCCCAGCCGGTCGCGGATCATCACCAGCTTGTCCACGCGCGCGTCCCAGATGGCGAACGCGAACATGCCGTTCAGCCGTTCGGCGACCGCGTCGCCCCACTCGAGGTAGCCGTGCAGCACCACCTCGGTGTCGCTGACCGTCACGAACTCGTGACCCTTACGGAGCAGTTCCTCACGTAGGTCCTGGAAGTTGTACGTCTCTCCACTGTAGACCATGGCGACCTCGCCCCGCGGGGTCCGCACCGACATCGGCTGACGGCCGCCGGGCAGGTCGATGATCGCCAGCCGCCGGTGCCCGAGGGCGGCATGCGTCCGGATCCAGGTGCCCGAGTCGTCCGGACCGCGGCAGGCCATGGTCTCGGTCATCTCGGCGACGGTCTCGGACCGGGTGGTCAGGTCGGTCTCGAACGCCACCCAGCCCGCGATTCCACACATGGTGTTCCCTTACGGTAGCTCGATCTCAGGGCGGTAGATGTCGAACCAGTGGTACAGGTCCAGCACGCGGTCGATGCCCCGGCGGACGTTGCTGGGCAGGCCGGCCGGGTCGCGTTCGATCGCCTCGGTCAGCCAGTCCCAGTCCACCAGCGCCATTGCCGGGTGACTGCGTTCGGCCAGCACTTCCTTGGCCTGCTGCTGCAGTTCGGCGTTGTAGCTGGGGTCCTGAGTGGACGGATAAGAGGCCTTGAGCCGCTGCTGCACGGACTCCGGGACGACGTGGGAGGTCGCGTGCCGCAGCAGGCTCTTCTCCCGGCCGTCGAAGGACTTCATCGACCACGGCGTGTTGTAGAGGTACTCAACCAGCCTGTGGTCGCAGAACGGGACGCGGACCTCCAGACCGACCGCCATCGAGATGCGGTCCTTGCGGTCCAGCATCATCCGCACGAACCGGGTCAGGTGCAGGTTCTGGTTCACCCGCATCCGGCGCTCGTACTCGCTGTCGCCGTCCCGGTGCTCGACCGCCGACACCGCGGCCGAGTACTGGTCGGCCACATAGCCCGGGATGTCGAGCTTTCCGCGCAGGTGCGGGCACATGATCGCGGCCCGGTCCCCGCTCATCGCGCTCTGGTAGACCATCCACGGGAAGTTGTCGGTCCTGATCACCTCGGGGTCGTGCATCCAGCGGTACCCGCCGAACACCTCGTCCGCCGACTCACCGGACAGGGCCACGGTGGACTCTTCCCGGATCGCCTGGAACAGCAGGTAGAGCGAGGTGTCCATCTCGCCGAACCCGATCGGCATGTCCCGCGCGGTGACCACCTTGCGGCGCAGATCGGGATCGGTGAGCACGCTCGCGTCCAGCGTCACGAACTTGTGCACCGGGTGCACCATGTCCACGACGTCCCGGATGAACGGCGTGTCCGGGGTGTCGCGGGCCTCGTCGGCCTTGAACGTCTCCTCCCGGCCGACGAAGTCCACCGAGAACGTCCGGATCCGCTCGCCCTGCCCGGCCAGGTGCTTCGCGGCGAGCCCGGTCACCGCACTGGAATCGAGGCCGCCCGACAGCAGGACACACCGCGGCACGTCCGCCACGAGCTGGCGGTGCACGGTGTCGGTCATCAGGTGCCGGACCTTGAGGATCGTGGTGTCCAGGTCGTCCTCGTGCGGCTGGGGTTCCAGCTTCCAGTAGGTCCTGGTGCGGATGCCGATCCGGGACACGGTGACCACCGTCCCCGGCTCGACCTCGCTCATTCCCTTCCACAGCGCCCACTTCGGGGTCTGCACGAACGAGACGAGCTCGCGCAGCCCGTCGATGTCCACCACCCGGCGCACCCCTGGGTTGGCCAGGATCGCCTTGGGCTCCGATCCGAAGAGGACACCGTCGGGCGTCGGGAAGATGTAGAACGGCTTGATGCCCAGCCGGTCGCGGACCATGACCAGCTTCTCGTGCCGCTGGTCCCAGATCGCCAGCGCGTACATGCCGTTGAGGCGCTCGGCGAACGCCTCACCCCACTCGAGGTACGCGTGCAGCACGACCTCGGTGTCGCTGTCGGTGTGGAACCGGTGGCCCTTGCCGGTCAGCCAGGCGCGCAGCTCCCGGTAGTTGTACGTCTCTCCACTGTAGACGATCGCGATGGGGCCCTGTGGGGTCTCGAACTCCATCGGCTGGCGACCACCGGGCAGATCGATGATCGCCAACCGCCGGTGCCCGAGCGCGACATGCGGCCGGATCCACGTGCCCGAGTCGTCCGGCCCACGGCAGGCCATGGTCTCGGTCATCGCGTCCGCGATGTCGCGCTGGGCCGTCAGGTCTGAGTCATAGGCGACCCAGCCTGCGATTCCACACATGGGAGTCTCCTACCTCGGGGCGGCGATGATCGCGGTGGTCTCCACAGGCAGGTCGGCGACGCGCTCGACGTCCAGGCCGGCGTTGTTCAGCAGCGTGGTGAACTTGTCCACCGAGCGGTGCCTGCCGCCGTTGGTCATCAGCAGGTGCAGGTCCCACAATGCGGGCAGGACCGTCGAGTCCTCGTCCACCACGACGCGTTCGAGGATGATCAGCCTCGAGTCGTTGTCCTTCATGGCCTTGCGGCAGTTCTCGAACACACCGGTGATCGCCTCGTCGCTCCACCCGGCCAGCACGCGGCAGAGGAAGTAGATGTCGCCGCCCTCGGGAACGCCCTTGAACATGTCCCCGCCGAACAGCTCCACGCGGTCCAGCCCGACCTCGGCGGCCAGGTTCTCCTTGGCCACCGGGATGACGTGCTCGCGGTCCATCAGCTTGGCGCGCGCGTCCGGGACGCCCTTGAGGATCGCCGCGGTGAGCTGGCCAGGGCCGCCACCGACGTCCACGAAGGTCTTGCCGTGCAGGTCGATCACGTCCGGGACGTAGTCGAAGAACAGGTTGCCCGCCTTCATCGCGAGCTGGAACCGTTCGGTGGCGTCCTCATCGTGGCTGAGGTAGGTGTAAAGCGGTTCCCCGTAGGCGATCTCGAAGCCGGCGGTCACCGTGGTGATCGACTCCTTGGCGTGCGCCCACGCGGTGTAGAACTCCTCGCCGTAGAGCAGGCACATGTCCCGCAACGAGTCCGGCGTGTTCAGCAGCACCTTGCTGACCGGCGTGTTGGTGTAACCGTTGGTGCCGTTGCCCTCGAACACACCCATCGCCACGAGCAGGCGCATCAGCCGGTGGATGCCCTCCTCCTGCGACCCGGTGGCCTCGGCCAGCTCGGCGTTGGTGGTCCTGCCTGCCTCGATCAGGTCCGGTACCCCGAGTTTGACCGCGGTGTAGAGGCACTGCGCCCGCCAGCCGCCGGTGATCAGCTCGACCGCGTCCTGGGCCGCCTTCAAGTCGACCTTCACTGCACTGACCCTTTCAGGTGGGGATACCGCCTCGGTTGATGACCGGGATCTCGATGCCCAGCGCCCGGAGCTGGTTGTACGGGTTCATGAACTCCCGCTGCGTGACGATGTGGCCGTCGGTCAGCTCGAAGGAGTGGATGAAGTGGTTGCGGTAGAAGCCGGGCGGGTAGGTCGGGTAGAGGATCTTGCCCTCGCCGTCGCACTCCACCCAGAACCGGTTCGGGTCCTGCGTCTCGAAGACCTCGATGTTGATCCAGCGCCAGTCCGGGAACATCCGCAGCGACCACTCGCCGTGCGCCCTGAGCTTCTCGTGCCCCTTGGACACGATCGGCGTCTCAGTGTCCCCTGTGTACAGTCCGGCACTGCCGTCCTCGGTGAACAGGAGGTAGCGGGTCAGCCGGTTCTCGCCGTACCGGCTCATGTAGTCCTCGACCACGGCCCGGTTCCGCCGCCGCAGCTCAGCCTCGGTGGTAACGGTCATTTGTGTCGGACCTCGCAGTTGTCTGGAAAAACGAACGCGCACACTCCTGGAACCATTTGTAACCAGGGCGCCCTGGGGTGTCAACGAGCGTCCAACCAGGGACATTTCTCCGCCTGGACAGTGATACGTTGGGAAAATGCACGACTATGTGATCGCCGACGTCTTCACCGACACCCCGCTGGAAGGCAACCCGGTCGCGGTCCTGCTGGACGCGCGCGGCATTCCGGCGGAGCGGATGCAGCGAATCGCCCGCGAGATGAACCTGTCCGAGACGGTGTTCGTCCTGCCGCCGCAGGACGGCGGTGACGTGCGCGTCCGGATCTTCACGCCGGTCAACGAGCTGCCGTTCGCCGGTCATCCGACCATGGGCACGGCCTTCGTGCTGGCCGAGATCTTCCACGGCGACCGGCTGACGATGGAAACGGGAATGGGCAAGATCGGTTTCGAATTCGACCGGGTGAACGGGAAGGTTCACTGGGCGCGGATGCGGCAGCCCATTCCGACCTGGAAACCGTACGAGAAAACAGCCGAACTGCTCGAGGCGCTCGGCCTGGAATCGTCGACCGTGACGGTGGAGATCTATCACATCGGGCCGCGGCACACTTTTGTCGGGCTGCCCGATATTCCTTCCTTGTCCGCGGTGCGGCCCGATCTGCTGCGGCTGGCGGACCATGAGGACATGTCCGCGATCTGTTTCGCCGGAGCGGGGACCGAGTGGCGGATGCGAATGTTCTCGCCGGCCTACGGGGTCGCGGAGGACGCGGCGACCGGGTCGGCCGCGGTGCCGCTGGCGATCCACTTGGCACGGTACGGGCTGGCCCGGTTCGGGGCGCGGCTGGAGATCCAGCAGGGAGTGGAGATGGGGCGGACTTCACGGATGTACGCCCAGGCTCAGGGGACGCCGGACAACATCACTCTCGCTGAGGTGGCTGGCACTTCGGTGATCGTCGCTCGAGGTTCGCTCCTGGTCTAGTCGCTCCCGCCGTGTCTCACGTTGATCCCTGCCGTGTCTCACGTTCGTCCGGGGTGTGTTTCACGTTGGTCCGGGGTGTTGGGCGCGGGTGGGGTGGGGCGGCGCCTAGTGCGTGGTTGGGGCGGTTCGATTTGGTTTGGGGCCCCTGCGGCACACCGGGCAGGGAAACGCGGGCAGGGCCAGGGCCCTGCCCGCTGACGAGCTTAAGTGCGCCGCCCCCCCAAACAAAATCGAACCGCGATGTGCCCACCTGGCGCCGCGATGACGCCCACCTGGCGCCCCGGTGCGTGCCCTTTGGCGGGGGGAACGTGACATGGCCCGGACCAACGTGAGACACGGCAGGGACGAACGTGGGGCGCGGGGCGGACGAACGTGAGACACGCGGGGTGGGGGTTGGGGTTTGGGTTGGTGGGATGGGTGGGGTGTGGCGGTGGGGGATTAGGGTTGGAGGCGGGTGTGGGTCCAGGTTCCGTCTGTCAGGTCGTAGCGGAGGCGGCGGTGCAGGCGGTCTGGGCTTCCCTGCCAGAACTCGATGTGCTCGATCTTCAGTTCGTAGCCGAGCCAGGCTTCCGGGCGGGACAGGGTTTCGCCGGTGTCGGCCAGGCGCTGGGCCTCTTCGCGCAGGGCTTCCTCGGACTCCAGCAGCTCGCTTTGGTGGGCCGCCACCGACATCGGGTGGGTGCTGGGGTGGCGGGCGAACCAGAGGGCGTCCGATTCGCTGTCCGGCAGGCGGTTGACGTGACCGGCGATGATCAGCTGCTGGCTCGTTTCCCGCCAGTAGAAGACGCCGGAGGCCCAGTGGGTGGCGTCGATGTCCTTGCCCTTTTGGCTTCCCGCGTGGCTGGTGAAGATCCAGCCGGTGTCGGTGATCTTGATGGTCTGGACGATTCTGTTCGACACCAGGCCTTCGGGGGTGGCGGTGGCCAGGGCGACCACGCCCGGTTCGCGGACGCCGCCCTGTTTGGCGGCCTCGAACCAGGCCTGGAAGAGGCCCATCGGCTCCTCGGGTGGCTGGTCGAACTCTGAGACCGTAAGCACGGACGCCTCGCTCACTGCTCCTCCGTTGGTAGTTTCTCGCATGCCGGACCGATTCCCGTGAGGACGGGGTCGGTGTAGATGCCCTCGATGGCCGCCTCGACGTCGAACCGGATCCGTTCGGTGGGTGGGTAGCCGATCAGCTCCATCGCCTTGTGCGGCGGCAACGGGGTGTTCTCGCCGGGCATGGTCTCCCACAACATCACCGCGCCCCAGCGGTTGCCGGCGCGGTCGGCGACCCAGAACTTCAGCCGCAGCCCCGGGACCGAGGCCCATGGCTGCACGCCCTCGTCGCGCAGGTACTCGCGCAGCGAGTCGATGGTCTGCTCCGAGTGGGACAGGTCCCACCAGCTGATCGATGCCTTCATCCGCCGAGCACCTCCTTGATCCGGGTGGCCAGGATGCGCGGCCCGTCCAGGGTGAGCACCGACTCGGCGTGGAACTGCATGGCCGCGAAGTGGCCGCCCCGCAGGGCGTTCACCTCCGTACCGGACCGGCTCACCTCGACCACGGTCCCCTGGTGGTCGATCTTCTCCTCGTCGCTGTGCGCGGCGAAGGCGTTGTAGAACCCCACGGTCTCCGCCGAGCCGAACAGGTCGATCTGCTTCTGTGTGCCCTGGTTGGAGACTGGGCAGCGCAACACCGGCAGCCCCAGCAACCTGCTGAGCACCTGATGGCTCAGGCACACCGCGACGAACTTGCGACGGGCCGCCAGCAACGCGCCAAGGGCCTGGTGCAGGTGCGCGATCCGGGGATGTTCGATGTCGTTGGGATCGCCCGGGCCTGGTCCCATCACGACCAGATCCACACCGTCCCATGTGTACTCTTCGTCGAACCGCTTGACGGTCACAACCAGTCCCAGCGACCGGAGCTGGTGCGCGATCATCGCGGTGAACGTGTCCTCTGCGTCCACCACGAGCGCTGAACGCCCTACCAGCAACGGATCCGGCGCCGCCTCGGCCCCGGCGAGCCAGAACGAGGCCAGCCCGTCCGTCCGCCGGGCCAGCGCCGCCCGGACCTCGGGCACGTCCGAGAACCGGTCGCGTTGCCCGACCCCCAACGCCGCCAGCAGGCCGGCCGCCTTCGCCCGCGTTTCGTCCACTTCGGACATCGGGTTGGAGTGCCGCACCAAGGTGGCCCCCACGCTGATCCGCACCCTTCCGCTCGCCTCGACATCCGCGGTGCGGATCATGATCGCGGAGTCCATCGCCCGCGAACCCCCGGGGTTGCGGCCGATCAACGCCAGCACGCCGCTGTAGTAACCTCGGCCGTCGGGCTCGTGCCTGCTGATCACCCGGCAGGCGCTCTCCAGCGGGCTGCCGGTCACGGTGGGCGCGAACATGGTCTCCCACAGGATGTCCCGCGGGTCCCGAGTGGAGCGTCCCTCAATGAAGTACTCGGTGTGTGCGAGTCGCGCCATTTCCTTGAGGTACGGGCCGACCACCCGGCCGCCGCCGGCGCAGATGCGCGCCATCATCTTCAGTTCCTCGTCGACGACCATGTGCAGCTCGTCGTTCTCCTTGCCGTCACCGAGGAACTCCATCAGGCCGGCCAGGGTCGGCCCGGTGGACGGGTACCGGTAGGTGCCGCTGATCGGGTTCATCACGGCCAGCCCGTCGTGCAGGCTCACGTGACGTTCCGGGGTGGCACCGACAAATGTGTGCGTTCCAGTGTGGACGATGAAGGTCCAGTACGCGCCTGCCTCGTGTTCGCACAGCCGTCGGAAGAAGGTCAGCGCGCTGGCCGCGCGATACCCGGTGATGTCCGCGGTGAACGTCCGGCGGATCACGAAGTTCGCGCCATGCCCGGCGCCGATCTCCTCCGAGATGATCCGCCCTACGGTCTGCGCGTAGGTCTCGTCGTCGACGTCGAAGTGCCCGTTCGCCAGCTTGATCGGCACCACCGGAATGCGCGCGAGCACCTCGTGCAACGGGATCACGGCCTGCTCGGTGATCCGCATGGCCAGCAACGGCGAACCATCGTCCACACAGGCGTAACCGCGTTCGGCCAGCTGGCGGAACGGGATGATCGCCAGCACCTCCTGACCCGGCTCGGAATCCTCGGCCAGCGGGATGTCCGCGATCCGGTCCGGTGTGGACACCTCGCCGACGATGACGTCCAGCCGGTCCTGGCCGATCGTCGCGGGGCGGTGCAGCAGGGCGAAGGGCGGCGGCTGGGCGGCCAGGACCCGGTCGAGGAGGTCCATCAGCTCAGGACCTCCTTGGCGGTCACCACAACGGCGCAGCGGGTGGCCGCGTAGTCCATCGCGAGCTGGTGGTAGGCCGCGGAGAAGTCCGCGATCGCGTCGGCCACCAGGAACGGCTTGATGTCGTTGGAGAACGCGTCCAAAGTGGTCATCAGCACGCCGACGTGCGCGTACACCCCGCAGACGATCAGCTGGTCGCGTTCGGTCGCACGCATCCGGTGCAGCAGATCCGACCGGAAGAACGCGCTGTAGCGCCATTTCGTGAAGACCCAGTCCCCCGGTTCCGGCCGCAGCGGATCGACCACCTCCCGGTCCGCCGGGTCCACCTTCATCCCCGGTCCCCAGAAGTCCTTCAGCAGCCCCCGTTGCTCCACGGTCATCCCGCCCGGCTGGGCCGTGTACCCGATCGGCACGCCCAGCTCCCGGCAGCGGTCCCGCAAGTGGGTCACGTTGGCCACCAACGGTTTCGACACCTCGGCCGGGAACGGCCGGATGAAGAACCGCTGCATGTCGTGGATCAGCAGCACCGCCCGGGCCGGATCCGCGGTCCACCGGGCGATGTTGTCCGGCAGGTCGGCCGGCGCGGGCATGGTGTACGGCTCGATTGCGGGAATTCCCACCATCGTTCTCGTCTCCCTAGTGCAGCACAGAACCTATCCGTGGCCGTGGCTGTTGCGCTCCAACTGTTCGGCCACCGTGCGCCAGACGCGCGCGCACTCCAGCGCCGCCTGGGCGATGGTCTCCCGGCAGTGCGGCGGTACGTTGCGCACCATCGTCGCCCAGCGTTCGTTGGGCATCGAGTGCACGTCCAGCAGGCGCAGCAGGGTGCGCCCGGTCTCGGTGAACCGGAGGGTCGGATCCGTACGCAGGTAACGAAGTGCGCCCGCACGGTCGGGCAACGGCGCTGGCGGCTGGGGTTTCGGCTGCCGCTTCTCCTCGTTCTTGCGCGCGCCAACGCGTTGCCGCACCGCGGGGTCCTCGCCTCGCTGCAGCCGGGCCCGTACCGCGCGAGCGGTCTCCGGGGAGATCCCGGCGGCCTTGGCCACCTGGCGCAGCGAGAGGTTCGGGTCGGCGCGCATGAGGTTGCTGGCCAGCCGCCGCTTCTCCAGGCTGTTGATCGGGCGGACCCGGCCGTCCTGGCCGATCCGCCGGTCCGGCTGCGGCGCCTTGACCGTGCGGCGCACCTCGCCGATCGTCTTGGCGGACAACCCGGTCACCGACGCGATCAGCCGGTCCGACCAATGTGGATGCGAGGCCACGATGCTTGTCGCAGCGGCCTTTCGCTCGGCCAGCGACAGCGGCAGGCCGTGGGAGACGTTGGCCCGCACCGCGAGCACGAAACAGTCGGCCTCGTCCCCGTCGAAGAACCGGACCGCGATGTCCTGCTGGTTGCGGAGTTTGGCCGCGCGCAACCGGTGCACGCCGTCGATGACCCGCATCGTCGGGCGGTGCACGATGATCGGCGGCAGTTCGTCCGGGGTGTCGGCGAGCGTCC
>CBIMJO010000055.1:0-15533 GCA_966244135.1 uncultured Actinocrispum sp.
AAGAAGGGCTAACGCCGGATCGGCTTTTCCCGCGCCAGGTGATTGCGGATCGTCGTCGCCGCGACGCCCGCCTGGCCCATCGCGTTGCTGATCTGGTCTAGGCCTTTGACCACGTCGCCGGCGGCGAACAGGCCGGGGATCGAAGTTTCGTAGTGATCGTCGGTGATCACGCAGCCGTCCTCGGTGGTCTTGGCCACCGCCTCGGCACCGGGGAAGGCGTCGGTGTCGCCCTCGAGGTCGATCTTCTTGAGCAGCTCCAGCACATGCGGGTCCTTGCAGTCGGCCTCCTTCAGGTCCGCGCGGCTGGTGCCGGCGAAGCAGCCCAGACCGACGAAGTCGGTGAACCCGTCGGACGTGATGTCCCCGCCGGGGCCGAAGGTCAACGTCTTGGTGTAGCCCGGTTGGCCTGTCACAGGCGGGTTCGAGCCGCCACTCGCCGGTGGGGTGGCCGCGGAGTTGTCCTTCTTGGCGTTGAAGACACCGGTCACCGCGAGGACGACGACCACCGCGCCGATGAGGATCACGGCCGCGACCACGGCGAGAATCGGCGTTTTGCGGCTCTTCGGGACGACCTTGGTGGGCGGAACGGCCGGCGGCGGCTGGTGCACCGGCTGCGGGCCGGACGGGGGCAAGGACTGCGGGCCGGACTGGGGGTTGCCCGTCATCGGGCTGGACGGCGTGCCGTGCACCGGCCTGGGCGGCGGCTGCCGGCGTGCCTGGTCGATCAGGTAGTGCGCCTGGCCGTCGGTGATCCGGTCGTCCGGGTCGGGCTCCAGCAGACCGATGATCAGCTCGGCGAGCGGGCCGGGTGGCACGGTCCGCAGCTGGGCGCGTTCGTTCACGATGGCCTGGATGGACGCCGCGGTGGTCGGCCGGTCGTAGGCGCCGAATCCTTCCGCGGCAAAGAAAAGCGTCGCGCCCAGGGCCCACAGGTCGGAGGCCGGGCTGGCGTCGCGGCCGAGCAGGCGCTCCGGCGAGATGTAACTGGGCGAGCCGACCAGCGTGCCGCTCATGGTCAGCCGTGAGTCCTCTGTGGACTGTGCGATGCCGAAGTCGGTCAGCTTCACCCGGCCGTTCGCCGCGATCATCACGTTGCTGGGCTTGACATCCCGGTGCACGATGCCGGCCGCGTGCGCGGTCTGCAACGCGATCAGCACCTGTTCGGCGATCTTGAGCACCTGCCCGGCGGGCATCGGGCCGTGCGCGCGGATGACGTCGGCCAGGTTCTCGGCCTCGATCAGCTCCATCACGATGTACGTGGCGCCGTTCTCCTGCACCACGTCGTGCACGGTGACGATGCCCGGGTCGCTCAGCCGCCCGGCCGTGCGCGCCTCGCGCAGCACGCGCTGCTCGAACACCTCCCGCTCGTGCGGCGGGATGCCCGGCGGCAGCAGGAGTTCCTTGATGGCGACCTGCCGCCCGATGGTCCGGTCCTCGCCCAGCCAGACCACGCCCATGCCGCCGCGGCCCAGCTCACGGATGAAGGCGTACCGGCCGGCGACGACGCGCTGCTCCTCGGTCACCCGCGCACTGTAACCCGCCGCCCGCAACGCCGTCCGCGATGTGCGTGCCCTTTCGGGCGGTCAGGCGTGCACCTCGTGACCGGCCTCGCGCAACGCCGTCACGGCCCGCTCCAGATCGGCCTGCTTGACCAGGATGTGGTCGGTGTCGAAGGTGGACACCGCGAAGATCGGCACCCCGGCCGCGGCCAGCGAACCGGCCAGCGAGGCCATGATCCCGGTCAGGGTGAACTCCAGCGGCCCGCGCACGGTCAGCAGCCGCCAGCCACCGTCCACTTTGGCCCCTTCGGGCACCATGCCCGCCGGGGCGACGATCGAGACCTCCTCGGGCGTGCTGGTGACCGAGACCAGCGCGTCGCCGGCCTCGAACGCAGGCAGCCTCGTCCCGCCCGGCAGCCGGGAGACCTCGTAGTCACCCGGCCGCAGGTCGACGGTGAGCCGCTTCATCCTTCGGTGACGAGCGGGCTGGCTGCGGTCTCGGTGCCGTCCGGCAGGGTGGAGATGGTGAAGTCGTCGAACACGTTCGCCGCGGCCTTCTGCAGCTGCCGCAGGCATTCGATGGCCAGCGCGCGGATCTCGACGTCAGCGGCCTCGGTGGCGCGCATGGCGATGAAGTGCCGCCAGGCGCGGTAGTTGCCGGTGACCACGATCCGGGTCTCGGTGGCGTTGGGCAGCACCGCGCGGGCGGCCTGCCGGGCCTGCTTGCGGCGCAGTGTCGCGCTGGGCTCGTCGGCGAACTTCTGCTCCAGGCCGGCCAGCAGCTCGGTGTAGGCCTCGACCGCCGCGTCGGCTGCCGCGATGAACTTCGCGTGCAGTTCGGGGTCCTGGGCGATGACGTCCGGCTCGACCATGGCGGCGTTGCGCTCGGGCACGTACCGCTGGGACAGCTGGGAGTACGAGAAGTGCCGGTGGCGGATCAGCTCGTGGGTGAGCGACCGGGAGATCCCGGTGATGTAGAAGGTCACCGACCCGTGCTCGAGCACCGAGAGGTGGCCGACCTCGAGGATGTGCCGCAGGTAGCCGGCGTTGGTCGCGGTGGCCGGGTTGGGCTTCTTCCACGACTGGTAGCACGCGCGGCCGGCGAACTCGGCGAGCGCCTCGCCGCCGTCGCTGTCGGTCGACCAGGGCACGTCCGCCGGTGGGAAGAACTCGGTTTTGGCGATCAGTTGCACCTTGGGGGCCACGGTCTCGGTCATGGCCGAGAGCCTAACTGTCCAGCGTAACGACACGCCGGGTACGGCACGGGTGATTCCTCTGACATCACGGTGACGTCAAGTGACATCATCAGTGACGTCATTCGGCCTTGACCTGACGTCACGAGTGGTGTCATGCTGACGTCATGGATCTCACGCCGTACATCGAGTCACTGCGCGAGGACCTCGCGACCACCGCTTCCGCCGGGGACGAGCAGACCCGCCGATCGGCCGCCGTGTTGTCCGCCGCGCTGGAGCCGGCGCTCCGGCTCGCGATCATGAACGCCCTGTCGGACCTGGCCGCCGAGGTCACCGCGGCGCTGGACGACCACATCGTCGAAGTCCGGCTGGACGGCCGCGACGTCCAGGTGGTCGTCACGCACACCGGCACGCACGCCGAACCCGAGCCCGACCTGCCGCCCATGGGCGGCGGTGGCGGGGACTCCGCCGAGAACATCAGCCGGATGACCGTGCGGATGTTCGAGCAGATCAAGAGCCAGGCCGAGCAGGCCGCCGCGGCCCAGGGCGTGTCGCTGAACACGTTCGTCTCGCAGGCCGTGCAGGGCGCCCTGCACCGCAAGATGCGCGACCGCGGCTGGCAGCACCAGCACACGATGCAGGAACAGCCCAAGCGCGGCGGCGAGTCGTCCTCGCGAGTGCACGGATGGACCGACGGGTCATGACACCCGTTGCGTCAACCTCACGTGGCTGCCAGCCGCACCCAAGGGGAACGGGACGCGACTTGGCCACCGGTACGGGCCGAACTGAACGGTGCCGGCCCAACGTGACCGAAAATGTTAATTCCGGGGAGGCGGAACAGTCATGACCGAGGAAGACATCGTCCGGAACTTCGACGCCGACGGGCCGCAGGAGCTGGAGATCGCGCTCAACTCCGGCGCGGTCGACGTGTTGCTCACTGACGAGCCCGGCATCACCGTCCGGCTCAAGCACCGCCCGGACCTCGCCTCCGCCTGGGCGTCCGGGTTCTCCAGCCTGATGAGCTGGTTCTCCGGCCAGAGCGGCGAGCCGTCACCGGAGGAGAACCTGGCACAGACCAAGATCGAGCTCTCCGGCGGCCGGCTGACCGTGCAGACGCCGAAGTCCATGCGCGGCTTCCCGGTGGGGATCACGGTTCGCGCGCCCAGCGGGTCCCATGTGGACATTCGCAGCGGCTCGGCGGACATCCTCGTCACCGGGTCCGCGGGCCGGCTGAAGGCGCAGACCGGCTCCGGCGACATCAAGGTCGACCGCGCCGACGGGGCCGCGACCGTGACCACCGGGACGGGGGCGGTGCGGCTGGGCCCGATGCTCGGCGGCCTGCAGGCCCGCAGCGGCAGCGGCGACGTCGAGGTGTCCTCGGTCGGCGGCAGCACCGCGCTGGTGACCGGCAGCGGGGACGTCTGGCTGGGCGCGGTGGCCGCGGATGTCATGGCGCGCACCGGATCCGGCGACCTGTCGGTGGCCGACGCGGCCTCTGGCAAGCTCGACCTGAACACCGGCTCCGGCGAGATCCGGGTCGGCATCCGGCAGGGCACCAGCGCCGAGGTCGACCTGTCGTCGGGGTCCGGCCAGGCCCGCAGCGAACTTCCGCTGCTGGACACGCCACCCACCACGAAGCCCGCGCTGCGGGTCCGCGGCCGCACCGGTTCCGGCCACGCGCTGGTCACCACCGCACTGGACGGTTGATACACAAAGGACGGTTCCGGTGCAGGGCCGGAACCGTCCTTCATGGACTTTCAGGGAGTGGAAAGGCCTTGGCGGGGTTGTGAGTCGGTGCGCCAACCCACAACCCCACCAAGGGTCACTGGGGGTAGCTCACTCGCTGCAGCGCTTACCCTTGTTGATGCAGTTGACAACGCGGTTCATGATGCACTGCGACATCACGTTGGCGAAGTCGTCGTGGTCGGACTTGGGGTTGTGGTTCTCGAACGGGAACGCGTCCACCTTGTACTGACCCTTGACCTGAACGTCGTGCGGGATGTTGTAGGTCAGCGTGGTCACCAGCCGCGGCACGGCCTTGAAGCCCTGCTTGCACTTCCCGTTGGCGTCCGGGAAGACGATGTGGTCGCGGTGGTTGGTGGAGTCGATGTTCTTGCCGTCCCAGCAGCTCGGGAACTCGTGGATGCGCTTGACCTTCTTGCCCTGCGGGCAGATCGGGTACTTGTCGATCAGCACGCGGTTCTCGAAGCCCTCACAGGTCCACGAGTCACGGGCGTTCTTCGGCCCGTTCTGGCTCTCCTTGGCGTCACCGAACAGGATCCGCAGGAACTTCGGCATCGCGGTGACCTTGCCGGTCTCGTTGCCGATGAAGGTCAGCTCGGCCTTGACCGGCCGCTGGATGACGCCGTCGTTGCCCTCGAGCTCGTTGTTGTTGTTCTCCGGCGGCTTCGGCTTGGTGTCGGTGCCCGGCTCCGGCTTGTTGTTGTTCTGGCCGCCGTTGTCCTGGCCGCCGTTGCCGTTCGGCTGCTTGATCTTGCAGACGGCGAGCTGGCCGAAGTCCTGGGTCTGCTGGCCGATGCGCATCAGCGCGAGGCTGATCTGGTCCAGCGGCTGCTTGCGCTGCTCGGTGAGCGGGCCGATGACCTCCTGGTCGAGGTTCTTCGCGGTGGCCGCCTTCTTGTTGGCGGCGTCGGTGACCTCGTCGACCTTCTTCAGGTTGTCCTCGACGACCTTCTGCGCGTCGTCCGGAATCTCGCCAGGCAGCTTGGACGCCACGTCCGGGCAGTCGACCTGCGGCTTCGCCTTGTCCTGCTTGTCCTTGGCGGCCTGCTGCTCGCGCTCCTGCTTCTGCTCCGCGGCGGGCGGGTTCGCCGTCTCCGGTTTGGCCGCGGGTGCCTCAGTGGCCGCTGCGGCCTCGGCCTCGCCCTTGTCGATCCGGATGACCGGCCAGAAGTACGCCGACTTGTCACCGTTGCGGCAGGTGGTGCCCGCCTTGAGCAGGCTCTCGTTCGTCGAGTCGGCGTTGGTGGACAGGTTGCCCACGTAGTCGTGCAGGTGCTGCGCGCCGTTCTTCACGCCCGGGGCGGCGATGAAGTTGTCCGGGTTGAAGTGGCCGTTCTCGTTACGGCCGCAGTTCACCGTGAAGCTGCCCTTGCTCGCGTTGGCCTGCTGCTTCGCCTTGTTCACGTTCGGCTTGACCTTGGTGATGTCAACGAAGAACGCCTTGTTCGCGGCATCCGCGTTCGCGTCGCCGGAACTTCCTCCTGCAGTCGTCACCACAACGATCGTGCCGACCGCGACCGCCAGACCTAAAGCCCCGGTCGCGATCTTGGTACGACGGGAGATGCGGTGTCGCCCATTGCCACGGGCCATCGACTACTCACCTCAATTTTTTGTTCACCGGCGGCGGCCGGTGTCGGGGGGTTGAAACCGTCGCGCCCCATTTGTCGGGGTAGGGACGCAACGCGCCTTGAGGGCCACCCGGCTGGTGGCCCTCGAAGACTTCTCCTGGTTATTCCTTACATTTCTTTCCGGAATTGATGCAGTCGACGACGCGGTTCATCAGGTTGTTCGACATGACGTTCGCGAAGTCGTCGTGGTCGGACTTGGGGTTGTGCTCCTCGAACGGGAACGCGTCCACCTTGTACTGACCCTTTTCCTGCACGTCCTGCGGGATGTTGTACGTCAGGGTGATGCGCAGCTGCGGAACCGCCTTGAACCCCTGCTTGCACTGGCCGTTCGCGTCCGGGAAGACGATGTGGTCGCGGTGGTTCTCGCTGTCGGTGTTCTTTCCGTCCCAGCAGCTGGGGAAGTCGTGGATGCGCTTGACCGCGGCGCCGTTCGGGCAGATCGGATACTTGTCGATCAGGACCCGGTCCTCGAAACCGGCACAGGTCCAGGAGTCACGCGCGTTCTTCGGGCCGTTCTGGCTCTGCTTGGCATCCCCGTAGAGGATCCGCAGGAACTTCGGCATCGCCACGACGTCGCCGGTGGCGCTGCCGCGGAACGTGATGTCCGCGTTGGCGGCCTGCTGGATCTCGCCGTCGTTGCCCGCGAGCTCCTGGTCCTTGCCCTGGGGAGCCTCCAGCTCCTCGTCCTGCTGGGCGGCGTTCTGATCGGCGTTCTGGTCCTGGTTGTTGTTCTTGCCCGCGTTCTTGTCGTCCTGGTTGTTCTTGTTCTGGTCCTGCTGCTGGTTCTTGTCCTGCTGCTGGTTCTTGTCCTGGGCAGCGTTGTCGTTCTGCTGCTGCTGGTTGCGGCCCTGCTGCTTGCGGTCGCCGCCCTGGTTCTGGTCCTGCTGGCCCTGACGCAGGTTCTTGCGGCCGCCGTTGTCGGCCTGCTGCTGCTTGTTCTGGTCCTGCTGCTGAGCGTCAGCGTTGCCGGCGTTCGCGTCGTTGTTGCCCGCGTTCGCGTCCTGGTTCTTGTTCTGCTGCTGCTTCTGCTGCTGGTTCTTCTTGTTCTGCTGTTGCTGCTGGTCCTTCTGCTGCTTGGCCGCGTTGTCCTCGCGGTCGATCCGGATCACCGGCCAGAAGTAGGCGGACTGGTCACCGTTCTTGCAGGTGGTTCCGGACTTGAGCAGGCTCTGGTTGCTCGAGTCGGCATTGGTGGACAGGTTGCCGACGTAGTCGTGCAGGTGCTGGGCGCCGTTTTTGATGCCAGGCTGGGCGATGAAGTTGTCCGGGTTGAAGTGGCCGTTCTGGTTCTCACCACAGTTGACCGTGAATGTGCCGGTCGAGGCGTCGTTCTGCTGCTTCGCCAGCTTCACGTTCGGCTTGACTTTGGTGATGTCCACAAAGAACGACGGATCAGCGGCATCGGCGTTCGCGCTGCCGGTCGAGCCCGTCGTGGTGATGACCACTAACGTCCCGATCGCCATTGCGAGCCCAATGCCCGCGGCCGCGATCTTCGTTGTGCGGGAGATTCGGTGTCGCCCATTGTTGCGGGGCATCCACTTCTCACCTCGTTCCGGATTTTGGCCAGGCGGGGGCGCCACAGCTGCTCCTGCACAGCCATGAAAAGGTATTGCCTGGGTAGTACGGCGGAATGCTGTCGGGGTCTTGCTTCGTCACTGGGGGATACGAGCGCGTTGGCTCCCGACGTTCAACCGAGGCCGCTTCGTTATCTAACCGTTACCAACGACCTGAACCCGGCTCCGCTGAGTCCAAACAACGCAGGTCAGGACCACAGCTGCGGTCAAAACGGTAGCCCAGCCGACCGGTTCACGCAGTAACAAAGCGCTCCAGACCAGGGTGAGAACCGGCTGGGCCAGCTGAACCTGGCCGACTTTGGCGACCCCGCCGCGGGCCATTCCGGCGTACCAGGCGAAGAACCCCAGGAACATCGACACGACCGTGACGTAGCCGAACCCGAACCACGCGGTCCCGTCCGCACGGGCGAACCCCGAGGTCAGCGCCACGAACGCGGTCACCGGGACGCTTACCGGCAACGCCACCACCAGCGTCCAGCAGACCGTCCGCGCCCCGCCCAGGTCACGCGACAGCGCCCCGCCCTCCGCATACCCCAGACCGCACAGCACCACACCTACCAGCAGAAACAGGTCCGGCAGCTGGAACCGGCCGCTGATCCCGCCGGTGGTGAACATGAAGACGAGAACCGCCAGGAACCCGACGCCGCTCGCCACCCAGAACCCGCGATGCGGACGTTCACCGGCACGCAGGACGGCCCAGATCGCGGTCGACATCGGCAGACACGCGATGACAACGGCCCCGTGCGCGGACGTCTGTGTCTCCAGAGCGAGAGACGTCGATAACGGGAAACCGATCACGATCCCGACCGCGACCACCGCGAGCTGACGCCACTGCCGGCCGGACGGCCGCGGCGCGCGGACGTACGTGAGATAGCCGATGGCCAGCAGACCTGCGCCGACGGCGCGGCCGAAGGACACGAACCAGGGGTCCAGGCCGAGCACCGCGAGCCGGGTGGCGGGCAGCGAGAAGCTGAACCCGAGGACGCCCAGGCCGCCGAGTGTTACCCCCGCGGGCGCGATAACGTTACTCTCCACTCTCATGAATGAGGATAACGCCACCGCTCGCGTTATCGACGAGATCAAGGCCATCGCCACAGCGGGACGGCCGGGCGACCGGCTGCCCTCGGTCCGTGACCTGATGGCCCGGCACCGCGCCTCGCCGGTGACCGTCCAGGCGGCGATCTCGCAGCTGGCCGGGGAGGGCCTGGTCGAGGTCCGGCCTGGCCGGGGCAGCTTCGTGGCCGCACGGCCCGAACCGGTCGCCGCGCCGGACCTGTCCTGGCAGGCGGTCGCGCTGGGCGCCGGACGGCCGTACGAGGAGCTGCTGACCTCGCTCATCACCGTTCCGCGCCCGGAGGTCATCCAGCTGTCCAGCGGGTACCTCGACCCGTCTCTGCAGCCCGTGGAGGCCTTGGGGGCCGCGCTGGCCCGTGCCGCACGGCGCCCGACCGCCTGGGGACGGATGCCCGTGGAGGGGCGCGAGGAGCTGCGGACGTGGTTCGCACGGGAGGCCGGTGGCGCGTTCCGGGCCGGGGACATCACGCTGTCCAGCGGCGCCCAGCCCGGTCTGGCGACGGTGTTCCGCGGATTCGGTGAACCGGGTGAGGTCGTGCTGGTCGAGGCGCCGACCTACCTGGGTGCCGTCGCCGCGGCCCGGGACGCGGGACTCCGGGTGGTTCCAGTGCCCGCGGACGCCGATGGCGTGCGGCCGGACCTGCTGGATGCGGCGTTCCGGCGGACGGGCGCGCGGATGTTCTACTGCCAGCCGCTGCACGCCAACCCTCATGGCGCCGTGCTGGCCCTGGACCGGCGGGCCGAGGTGTTCGCCGCGGTCCGCCGGGCCGGCGCGTTCCTGATCGAGGACGACTGGGCGCGCGGACTGACCGTGGACGGGGTCGAACCGCCGACGCTGGCGTCCGAGGACACCGACGGGCACGTCGTCTACCTGCGGTCATTGACCAAAGTCGCCGCTCCCGGGCTGCGGGTCGCCGGGATCGGGGCGCGTGGCGCGGCCGGGATCCGGTTGCGGACCGCGCGGGCGCTGGACGACTTCTACGTGGCCGGGCCAGTGCAGGAGGCCACGATCGACTTCGTCACCTCACCGGCCTGGCGGCGGCATCTGCGTGCTTTGCGTGTCTCGTTGCGGACCAGGCGGGATGCGCTGTTGGCCGCTGTGGCCACGTATCTGCCCGATTGGCGGATCTCCGTGCCCACCGGGGGTTTGCACGCGTGGGCGACGTTGCCGGACGACGTGGACGACGTCGAACTGACCGCTGCCGCCGCGGCCCGTGAGGTCGTGGTCTTCCCTGGCCGGTCGTGGTTCGCGGCCGAGCCAGCGGGCTCGTTCCTGCGGCTGACGTTCGGCGGGGCACCGGAACACGCGCTGGTCGAAGGCGTGCGGCGGCTGGCCACAGTCACGACAACGGTCAGAACAGATGGTGGATCAGGCCGGGAGAGGCTGCCAGGAGGCTGAACCGGACCCAGCGCCCGGCGAGACCCGTGGTCACGAACGTGACCAGCGACATCCGGGCCAGCCCGGCCAGGATCGTGGTGGCCATGAACGGCGGGATCCCGGTGACCGCGCTCACCCCATAAGTGCCGACCATCCAGTGCGGATGCCGATGGCACTTCTCGGTGAGCCCGTCCACCCAGCCACGCAGCCGTTTCGTCCGCTGCTGCCACGCCACGCGCCTGGGCGTGAGCGGCTTCGCCTCGCGGTGCATGAACTTCGGCAGGTGCAGCCAGCCGCGAGCGGCCATGTAGAACAGCATCTTGCCCGCGACCTGGGCGACCGCAACCACGGCGCCGAGCGCGAGCCAGGGCAGCGCCGGTTCCTTGGTCACCAGCGCCAGAACGAAGATCTCCACGTTCATCAACGGCACCAGCGCAGAACCGAACGCGACACCGGCTGCCACGCACAGGCTCGCGAACAAAAGGTCTTCCCCTTAGAAAGACGTCCTCCCCGACCGGCCGCAAGACTAGCCGAGCCGCGGGCCCCCCGACGTCATTCGGGAGGACCATTCAGCTCAGCCGGAAGTCCAGGGTTCCGGTCAGGCGAATCTCCCTAAGGGGACGTCCACCGGCGTCCAAGGTTCGCACCATGCCGTCACGTTCCCAGCCGGCCCGTTCGTAGAAGGCGACGGAAACGTTGTCATTCTCCGGAATCCACACCATGCCGCGGGTCGCGCCGGTTTCCTTCAACCCCTGGGCCGCGGTCGCGAGCAGCCGCCCGGCGTGCCCGCGCCGTCCCCAGCGGGGCTCGACCAGGAGCGTTCCGATCAGACCAATCGTGCCCGCGTCCTCGGGCAGCACACCTTCGTGGTCGGCGACCTCGGTCTCCGGCGCCGGTCCGGCCGCGCAGAACCCGACGGTCCACTCGCCTTCGGTGGCCACGTAGACCGTCGCGCCGCCGTTCTCGACCGTGTCCTGCCAGATCTCGCCCAGCTCCGCCGGGTCGAGGCTCGCCAGGACCTCCTCGGTGAGGATCCCGGTGTAGGCGGCCCGCCAGGTGTCCACCTGGATGCGGGCGATCTCGGCGATGTCCTCGGGTTTCGCGGTGTGCACGTCTGCCTGCGCCATAACACGAAAACTTAGTCGGCCGGGAATTGTCGGTGGCGGGTGGCACGATGCACGCATCATGGTGACGATGACTTCCGAAATGAGCGCTGCCGCGGCGCGGCGGACCGCGGTGGCCGCGCAGGGGTTCACGGATCCACGTCCGGCGGGTGTGCCGTCGCGGCGTCATCTGCTGCGGGTGTTGTCCAGAGTCCAGCTGATCCAGCTGGACTCGGTGAACGTGGCGGTGCGCGCGCACTACATGCCGCTGTTCAGCCGCCTGGGCGCCTATCCGATGTCGCTGATCGACGACGCGGCCTGGTCGCACTCGGCGCGGCGGCCGCGGCTGCTGGTGGAGAAGTGGGCGCACGAGGCGAGCCTGATCCCGATGGAGGACTGGCCGCTGCTGCACCTCACCAAGCGCCAGGGCTGGTGGCGGCACTACCGCGAGGTGGTCGAGCGGTCCCCCGGCCTGGTGCAGGACGTGCTGGACATGGTGAAGGAGCAGGGCCCGATCGGCGCCGGTGCGCTGGAACGCGAGCTGGTGGGTGACGTCAGACGGGAGAAGGGCACGTGGTGGGACCGGTCGGACGTCAAGCTCATCTGTGAGTACCTGTTCGGCATCGGCGAGCTGACCACGGGCTCGCGCCGGAGCTTCGAGCGGCTCTACGACCTCACCGAACGCGTTGTCCCGCCAGAGGTACTGACCCGCAAGGTCGCCCCCGACGAGGGCGCCCGCCAGCTGGTCGAACGCTCGGCCCGGGCGCTGGGTGTCGCCACCGAACCGGAGCTGCGCGACTACTACCGCCTGGCCCCGGACGTGAACCGCCAGGCCATCCTCGACCTCGTCGACGCGGGCATCCTCGAGGAAGTGGCCGTCACCGGCTGGTCCCGCAAGGCCTACAAACACCTCGACGCGCGAACTCCCCGCCAGATCACCGGCCGCGCCCTGCTGTGCCCGTTCGACCCGCTGATCTGGGAACGCGACCGCACCGAACGGGTCTTCGGCTTCCGCTACCGCATCGAGATCTACGTACCGGAAGCCAAACGCGAGTTCGGCTACTACGTCTTCCCGTTCCTGCTGGACGGAAGACTCGTCGCCCGCGTCGACCTCAAGGCCGATCGCAACGCCGGCGTCCTGCGCGTCCCCGGCGCCTTCGCCGAATCCGATGTGGACACTCCGCACGTCCTCACCGAACTGGCCGCCGAACTCAAGGACATGGCCGCGTGGCTGGGCCTTTCCGGCGTCGCGGTCGGAACCCGCGGCGACCTCGCCCCTGCCCTCAAGAAGCTCACCCGCTGACGGACTGTGGTCAGCGGGGCGGCTCGGCGAGGTCCAAGGCTTTGCGCATGGCTTCGCGGGCGCGGCGGCGGTCGCCGGCGATGTCGTAGCCGTGGGCGAGGCGGAACCAGGCACGCCAATCATCCGGTGCGGCCTCGACTTCGGCGCGGCGGGCCTCGAACCAGGCATCGGCCTCGTCGCGGCGGATCCGGCCGGAGGGCATCCGCGGCAGGTCCGAGGTGTCCGGGAGGGTGCCTTCGGCGGCGAGGCGGTGGGCGAGGCGTTCGGTCTGGAAGCCGAAGCGGATGGTGGCGACGGTGACCCAGGCGCCCACGACCGGCAGCAGCAGGACGCCGATGCCCAGGCCGATCCCCACGCCCGTACCGGTTTTCAGCAGTGCGATCGCCCGCCCGGTCAACAGGACGAAGTAGACCACCAGTGCCGCACACAGCAGCACGGTTGTCGACCGGGCGGACAGTCTCACAGGTCCATCAGCTTGTCGAGGCCGACCAGCAGGCCCGCGCGGTTCACGATGGACCGCACGGCCAGCACGACGCCGGGCATGAACGAGTTGCGGTCCATCGAGTCGTGCCGGATGGTCAGGGTCTCCCCCGGCCCGCCGAACAGCACCTCCTGGTGCGCGATCAACCCGGACAGCCGGATCGAGTGCACCCGGATGTCGTCGACCACGGAACCCCGTGCGCCGTCGAGGGATTCGGTGGTCGCGTCCGGTGCCTTGCCCAGGCCCGCGGTGGTGCGGGCGGCGGCGATCAGGCGCGCGGTGTGCGCGGCCGTGCCCGACGGGGCGTCGACCTTGCGCGGGTGGTGCAGCTCGATGATCTCGACCGACTCGTAGTACGGCGCGGCGAGCTCGGCGAACCGCATCGACAGCACGGCACCGATCGCGAAGTTCGGCGCGATCAGCACGCCCACTTCGGGCTTGTGCTCCAGCCACTCCGCGAGCGTCCCGAGCTTCGCCTCGTTGAACCCGGAAGTGCCCACCACGCAATGGATCCCGTTGTCCACGGCGAACCGGATGTTGTCCATCACGACGTTCGGGTGGGTGAAGTCGACGATCACCTCGGCGGACGCCGACACGAGCTCGGTCAGCGAGTCACCGAGATCGATCGCGGCGACGACCTCCATGCCTTCCGCCGCTTCGACGGCGCGGCACACCTCGGCGCCCATCCGCCCACGAGCACCCAGCACACCAACGCGGATCACTTGATCACCTCGTGCACCTCGACCGGCACATCATCGGTGTGAGCGTACGGGCCGACCACCGCGGCCGCGATCGGCCGGGACAGCAACTCCTTGGCCAGCACCGCGATGTCGTCAGCGGTCACCGCGTCGATCCGGCCCAGGGTCTCCTCGACGGTCAGGTAGTTGCCGTAGGTGAGCTCGCCCTTGCCGATCCGCGACATCCGCGAACTGGTGTCCTCCAGGCCGAGCACGAGACCGCCGCGCAGCTGCCCCTTGCCACGAGCCACTTCGGCGTCGGTCAGGCCCTCATTGGCGACCTGCCCGAGCACTTCCCGGACCACAGCGGCGACCTCGCCCAGCCGGTCCGGCTGGACACCCGCGTACACCGACAGATGCCCCATGTCCGAATAGGACGCGACCGACGAGTACACCTGGTAGGCCAGGCCCCGCCGTTCCCGGATCTCCTGGAACAGCCGGGAGCTCATCCCGCCGCCCAGGGCCGCGTTCAGCACGCCGAGCACGAAACGGCGATCGTCGTGCCGGTCCAGCGCACGCACACCCAGCATCAGGTGGGTCTGCTCGGTGTCCTCGGTGTGCAGCACGAGCCGCGGCGACCCGGTGGCCCGGGCCCGCCCGCGACGCACCGGCACCGGCTCGACCTCACCGGCCAGCCGGTCCCGCAAAGCCTTACGCACCAAGCGAAGCACGTCGGCGTGCTTGATGTTCCCGGCAACCGCGAAGACCATCCGCGGCAGCGTGTAGCGCCGCTTGTAGAACCCGTACAGCGCGGTGCGGCTCAGGTTGGTGATCGAGTGCTCGGTGCCCAGCACCGGACGGCCCAGCGGGTGGTCCGGCAGCAGCGCCGCGCAGAACGCGTCGTGCAGCAGGTCCTCCGGGTCGTCGTCGCGCATCGCGATCTCTTCGAGCACGACGCTGCGCTCGGTCTCCATGTCCCGCTCGGCCAGCAGCGCCTCGAACACGACGTCGCACACCAGGTCCACCGCCAGCGGCAGGTCCTCGTCGAGGACGTGCGCGTAGTAGCAGGTGTGTTCCTTGGCGGTGAACGCGTTCAGCTCGCCGCCGACGGCGTCGATCTCCTCGGCGATCGCCATGGCGCTGCGCCGGGACGTGCTCTTGAAGAGCAGGTGCTCCAGGTAGTGCGCCGCACCGGCCACGTTCGGCTGCTCGTCGCGCGAGCCGACCCCGACCCACATGCCGACCGAGGCCGAGCGCACACCGGGAACGTGCTCGGTCACCACCCGCAGACCGCCCGGCAGCAGGGTCCGGCGGACCTCACCCTGCTCGGTGCGCTCCAGCGTCTTGGTGGTGCCGGGCTTCTGAACGAAGGCCCGGCCGCCCGAGGCGGCCGGGCCGTTGCCGTTGCGGACCGTCACGTGGTCGCGGGCTCCTCAGCCGGGGTGTCAGCGGCGGGCTTCTCCGCCTCGTCCTCCTTGACCAGCACCAGGCTGATCTTGCCGCGGGCGTCGATGTCGGCGATCTCCACGCGGAGCTTGTCGCCGACCTTCACCACGTCCTCGACCTTGCCGATGCGCTTGCCGTTGCCCAGCTTGGAGATGTGCACCAGGCCGTCCTTGCCGGGCAGCAGCGAGACGAACGCGCCGAACGCGGCGGTCTTGACCACCGTGCCCAGGAACCGCTCGCCCACCTTCGGCAGCTGCGGGTTGGCGATGGCGTTGATCTTCGAGATCGCCGCCTCGGCCGACGGGCCGTCCGCCGCGCCGACGTAGATCGTGCCGTCGTCCTCGATGGAGATGTCGGCGCCGGTCTCCTCGGTGATCGAGTTGATCATCTTGCCCTTCGGGCCGATGACCTCGCCGATCTTGTCGACCGGGATC
>CBIMJO010000056.1:0-15504 GCA_966244135.1 uncultured Actinocrispum sp.
CTGGCCATCGAGCTGGCCGCGGCCCGGGTGCGGTCGTTGAGCGTCAAGGACATCGCCGCGCGGCTGGACGACCGGTTCACGTTGCTGTCCAAGGGCAGCCGGACCGCCGAGGAACGGCACCGGACGCTGCGCGGGGTGGTCGAATGGAGCTGGGAGCTGCTCTCGGCCGAGGAACGGACGCTGGCCGCGCGGCTGACCGTGTTCGCCGGCGGCGCCACCCTGGCCGACGCCGAGGCGGTTTCCGGGCTGCCCGGCGAAGTGTTGGAGAGTCTGGTCGACAAGTCATTGGTGGAGATTGTCGGCGACCGTTACCGGATGCTGGAGACGATTCGGGCTTTCTGCGCCGAGCGGCTCGACTCGCCGGAAATCCGGCTCCGCCATGCGCGGCATTTTCTGGATTTCGCCGAGCACGCGACGTCATTCTTGCTGGGCTCGGAGCAACTCGAATGGCTCGACCGGTTCGAGGCCGAGCACGACAACCTGCATGCCGCGCTCCGGTTCGCTGTGGACAGTGACCCGGACCTCGCGTTGCGGCTGGTGGGTGCGCTCTCGACGTACTGGTGGATGCGCGGGCGGCGGTTCGAGGGTGCGCGGCTTTGCCTTGACCTGGCAGAGAAACTCGGTCCTGCCGCGCCCTCCGGGCGGGACGAGGAGTTCGTGCTCTGCGTCGTGAACGCCTTGTCCGCCAAGGGCGAGGAGCCGCTGCGCCCGCACCTCGCGGCGATTCACGCCTGGGGCCGTGCTCGCCAGGCTCCGCCCAGGAACCCGTTCACCACGATCATTGTCGCGCCCGCGGTCGGCCCGCCGGAGACCGGGGACGCGGCGAAGCTGATCGGTCCAGACCAGTGGAGCGCGGCACTGGAGCCGCTGGGCCGGTCGTTCTACGAGAGCTTCGCCGGGGACGTGAACTCCGCTTACCACAGCCTGAACGAGGCGCTGGAACGGTTCCGTGCCCTGGGAGAGCGCTGGGGCGGCATGCAGTGCCTGCTGGAGCTGTCGGTGATCGTGAGCTGGCGCGGCGACCACGCGCGGGCGATTTCCCTGCTGGACGAGGCGATCCGGCTGGTCGGCGAGCTCGGCTCGGTCGACGAGCTGGGTGAGATGATCATCCGGCGAGCGGACTGCCTGCTGAGGTCCGGTGATCCTGCCGGTGCGGCACAGGAGTATCACCGCGCCGAGACGCTGGCCGCACGGCTTGCCACGCCTGGTTTGCTGGTCGGTGCGCACCTCGGGCAGGCGACGCTCGCGCGCCGCCGCGGCGATCTCGGGGAGGCGCGCCGGTTGTGCCTGCTGGCGCGGGACGAATGCGGGTCCGGCTGGTTCGGCCCGGACTGGACCCGCTCGCAGATCTTCGTCGCGCTGGGCTGGGTGGCTTGTGCCGAAAAGAAAGTCGACGAGGCCAACGATTGGTTGAACCAGGCGCTGGCCGACTCCACCCGGTGGGACAACAGCGCGCTGCGGGCCGCCGCGACCGAGGGACTCGCCGCGGTGGCACTGCTCGAGGATGATCCCGCGCGGGCGGCCCGGCTGCTGGGGACCGCGACCCGGCTGCGCGGTATGGCCATCGCGGGGGATACGGACGTGGGAGCGGTTTCATCGACCGCAACCGTTCGCATTGGCCCTGACCAGTTCAGTCTTCACTACCAGGCCGGTCTGGCCGATTAGTCCAGCAACTTTACGATGCCCCGGCAAGCGGGATGGGTGTTGACACGGTAGGCTTTCACATGCCTGAATTTGGGTCTTAAACAAAGTCGTAACACACAAGCCGCCGCTACCTCCCCACCCTGCACAGGAGGCCTCTGTGGCACACCGCCCATTGTGGCGCGCGATTCTGCCGTGCGCCATGCTGTTGTCGACTGCCGTGGTGACCACGCCGGTCGCCCATGCCGCCACGGACTACCAAGCCGAGGACGCGACCATCTCCCAAGGCGTGGTCGAGTCCGACCACGCCGGTTTCACCGGCCGCGGCTTTGTCAACTACGACAACCTCGTCGGCAGCTACGTCGAGTGGACCATCACCAACGCCGCTGCCACGTCCGCGGATCTGAGCCTGCGGTGGGCCAATGGCACCACGCAGAACCGCGCGATGGACATCACCGTGAACGGCACCCTGGTCGCGGATGATCGGGCGTTCCAGGGCAACAACGACTGGACCTCCTGGCAGACGACCACGCTGCGCACTGCGATCCCGGCCGGGACCGTCAAGATCCGCGCCACCGCCGTCACCGCGGACGGCGGGCCGAACGTGGACCGGCTGACACTGTCCCCTGTGGACAGTGTGCCGCCCCAGCCGCCCGCCAACCTCCGGTCCACCGGCAAGACGTTCAACACCACCTCGCTGGCCTGGGACGCGGCCGTCGACAACGTCGGCGTCACCGGCTATGACGTGTACCAGCACGGGCAGCTGATGAAGAGCGTCGGCAACGTGCTGGCCACCACCGTCGACGGCCTGACCCCGAACACCGACTACGAGTGGGCGGTCTTCGCCAAGGACGCCGCCGGAAACGTCTCCCAGGCCTCGAACGTCGTCGTGGTCCGGACCGATCCCGCGCCGCCGGACAACCAGGCGCCCACCGTGCCGGGCAACCTGGCCTCGCCGCGCAAGACCGCGACGACCGCGGACCTCACCTGGACCGCGTCCACCGACAACGTGAAGGTCGCCTCGTACGACGTCTTCCGCGACAACGTCCAAAGTGGATCCGCTGACGGCAACGCGACGTCCACTGTGGTCGCCGGGCTGACCACCGGCCAGACCTACCGGTTCAAGATCCGTGCCAGGGACGCCGCCGGGAACCTTTCCGGGTTCTCCAACGAGATCAGCGTGACACCGTCCGGTGGCCAGGCCGGCGTGCCGAATCCCGGTGCGGTGACCACATTGGCCAGTGGCGTGGATGTGGCGTGGGGCGAGGTGTTCCTGCCCGACGGCTCGGCCTTGTTCAGTGAGCGCAACACGTTCAACGTCTACCGGCTGACCGCCTCCGGCCAGAAGACGCTGGCGGGCAAGATCAACCAGGCCGTGGGCACGAACGGGGAAGGTGGCCTGCTCGGCCTGGAGATCGCGCCGACCTTCGCCACGGACCACTGGTTGTACGTGTACCACACGGCTTCCGAGGGCAACCGCGTCATCCGGATCAAGTACGAGAACGGCGCGCTGACCCAGAGCACGTACCAGATCCTGGTGCAGGGCATCGCGAAGAGCCAGTTCCACAACGGCGGCCGGCTGCGCTTCGGCCCGGACGGCAAGCTGTACGCCAGCGTCGGCGACGCGCAGACCTCCAGCCGCGCGCAGGACAACAACTCCCTCAACGGCAAGATCCTGCGGATCAACCCCGACGGCAGCATCCCCGCGGACAACCCGTTCGGCAACGCCGTGTGGAGCAAGGGCCACCGCAACCCCCAAGGTCTCGACTTCGACTCGCAGGGACGCTTGTGGGAAGCCGAGTTCGGCAATACGATCATGGACGAGGTCAACCTCATCCAGCGCGGCGGGAACTACGGATGGCCGAACTGCGAGGGCACCAGCGGCAGCTGCGGCGGCTTCATCGCGCCGAAGCGCACCTGGCCGACCAGCTCCGGCTGCCCCAGCGGCCTGACCATCATCAACGACTACGTGTTCGTCGCGACCACCGTGGGCCAGAGCGTCTACCGGATGCGCATCGACCAGAACAGCAACCTGGTCGAGTCCCAGCGCTACTTCCAGGGCACCTTCGACCGCCTGCGCACCGTCGAGGTTGACCCCCAGGGCGACATCTGGCTGACCACCACGACAGACAAAGACGGCGTCCCCAACAACGACAGGATCCTCCGCGTGGACATCCAGTACAACTGACTGACGGATATCCCCACGATCGCTCGGGTGGCCGGGACAACTGGCGGCGCTCCGGCCACCCGAGCACCCACCCGCGTGATCGGGAACGAACTGGGTCGGTGAACCCCCGCTCACCAAAGGCTTCTCCCCCACGGCCCCAAGCCGCGAGGGAGAAGCCTTTCCCATCACCAAGGGAATCTCGGGCCGGACGAACGTGAGACATACGGCGGAGCAAGATGAGACACACGGGGGAGCAACGTGAGACACGCCGCCTCGAGGCCGCACAGCCCTCGTGAGTGGCCACCACCTCAGCCACTCACGAGGGCCCCGAGGACTACTGCGCGATCTTCAGCACCCACGCATACTGCCCAGAGTTCCGGGCAGCCTCAGGAACATCGACCACCAGCTTGCCGCCCTGCTGCGTCCACTTCAAAGCAGGACCGTTGTACCCCAGCAGGGTCACCCGATCCCCAGCCCGGATCGGTACCGGAGCATCGACGACAACCTGGCTCCCGGGCCGTTCCAGCGAAGTGATGTAGAACGCCGAGTTCGGCTTGATGGAGAACCTCAGGCTCCCCTGCTGCGCCATCCGCGACCAATACGTGGTCCCGTAGATGGCCTCGCCGTTGGTCCGCAGCCAATCTCCGGTCTCCCGCAGGCGGGTCTGCATGATCTCCGGGATGGTGCCGTCGGCGCGCGGGCCGATGTCCAGCAGGAAGTTGCCGTTCTTGCTGTTGGTGTCCACCAGGGTGTCCACGACCTCGTCGGCGGTCATGTACATGCTGTCCGGCGTCGCCTTGTTGTACCCGTAGGAACGCGGGTCCAGGCCGCGGCTCGCCTCCCACTTCTTCACCACGGTGTCCGGATATGTTGTGTACTCCGGGGTTGTGAAGTCGTGGGTGGGGATGCCGCAGCGGTCGTCGACCGTGACGTCCTTGGGGGACGGGCGGTTCTTGGCGTGGTTGAAGTAGTCCGCCATCACCGAACGGCTTTCGTTCGCACCGCCGATGTCGCACCAGATCACGTCGGGGTCGTACTGGTTCACGATCTCACGCATCTGCGGCGCCTGAAGGTCGTGCACGTAGTCGCGCCCGGACTGGTAACCCGTGTAAGGCTCCGCCGCGCCGGTGTACGGGTTGCGCGGCGCGTGGCCCATCCACGGGCTGTCCGGGTTGTACCACTCCGGCATCGAGAAGTAGAGCCCGTTGCGCAGTTCGGGGGTGTACTTCCGCGAGGCGTCGAACAGGTCCTTCACCAAGTCCCTGTGTGGACCGAGGTCCACCGAGTCGCGACCGGACACCTTGGAGTCGAACAACGCGAAACCCTCGTGGTGCTTGGAGGTCAGTACGTAGTACTTCGCGCCCGCACCCGCGATCATCTGCACCCAGGCCTTCGGGTCGTACTTGGCCGCGGTGAACTGCGGGATGAAGTCGTCGTACTTGAAATCCTTGCCGTAGGTGTCCGCGTGGTACTTGTAGACGGCGTTGTTCGGGTCCTCCATCCACCGCCAGTACCACTCGGCGTACTGCTCACCCGGCGGCGACCAGGCCGGCACCGAGTAGACGCCCCAGTGGATGAAGATGCCGAACTTGGCGTCATCGAACCAGTACGGCGACTCGTGCGTCCCCAAAGATGCGTCGGTCGCCTGGTAGTCGGCCACGCCCAGGGTGTACCGCACGTCCTGCGAGGCCCGCAGACGCTTCCCCTGCGCCACGACCTTTCCGTTCACGATCGTGTCGACGGGAGCACCGGCGCGAACGATCCCGATCCGGACCCGGGATTCCTCGCCCGGCCCGAGCCGCGCGATCGAGGCGGGCTGAACTGTCCGCGCCCCAAAGACGTCGGCGTAGACGCTCACCGAGTCCTGTGGGGTGATCCACTCATCGCCGAGGTTGCGGACCGTGGCCTCGACCGCCTGCACCCCGGAGGACAACAGCTTCGGTGTCGACCGGGCCGCCTGAACCACCAGGGCCTTGCCCTTGGCGGCCGGCTGCGCGCTCACCGCGAAGACGTGCAGGCTCGTCTGCCCCTCCTGAGCGGGTTTCGTCGTCGGCAGGGTGACCGCGACGACCTCACGAGAGGCGTCCGCCCACACCTGAGCGGCCGAGATGGACACCGGGTGCTGGTCGGTGCCGCCGCCGGGTGTGTACCGGAACGGCGCGGAGATGGCGCCGGACGAGCCGTACCAGTCGGGCCCGCCCAGGGCCGCCGTGGTCGTCCCGCCGTCGGCATAGTGGACGGTCGCGGTCCCGGAGGCCATGCCGTAGCTGCCGGACACCAGGAAGTTCAGCGAGTGGTACTTGCCCTTGGGCACGTCGAGCTTCTGCCCCATGGCGACGATGTTGTTCTTGGCCCCGGCGGCGGCCACCGGGAACGTGTACGGCACTCCGTCGACCACGATCCGCCCACTGGGCAGCCCCTCGGCGGGGTAGGTGTACCCGGAGCCGTCGAAGTTGCCGTCGTGCGCGGACGAGGAGTCGATGCCGTCGTTGTCGTAGTACTGGGTGACGGGGACGATGACCGGGTCGGGGATGGCGGCCATGATCAATGGTTCGTCCGCCATGGCCGCGGGCACGGTCGCGGTCAGCAGGGTCAGCAGGGCCAATGCGGTGATCAGGCGTCTCGGTCTGGTTTGCATGCACGCTCCAGTGAGTGCAGGTTCGCACGTCATCCGATGTTTCCTGCTCGACGAGCACAGCAGGACCCCACGGAGTGGCCATGCGCGGCGGATTACGCGTGAGTCATCCGATGACTTGATGCTGCGTGGCCGGACCTACGCCCGTCAAGACCCAACCGTCGTAGAAACGCCGATGTCGAGCAGATCGCCGACGTACCGGCGCAGCGCGGCCGGCGAGTCGACCCGGACCGTGCCGGGCGTCGTGATCAGCGACAACACCAGCCGGCCGCACCACTCGACCACCACCCGGGCGTCCACGTTCGGAAACTCGCCATTCGCGATGGCTTGTTTGATGTATGGCCGAACGAAGGCGACGCCCTGCTCGAGGATCGGCGCCGAGTAGACCGTCAGCCACGGCAGGATCAGCCCGGGCGCCTCGCGGAGTCCCTTCTGCAGCAACGCGTGCCCGCGGGCGAAGCCGACGATGAACACGATGGTGTCGATGAACCGGTCGCGCAGCGGGCCCGGGCCGCCGAGGACCGGCTCGGCCTGGGCGTGCATCCGGGCGATGTCGCGGTGCAGCAGGGCCTGGACGATGGCTTCCTGGTCGCCGACGTACTTGTAGACGGTCGGCCGGGACACCCCGGCGCGCTCGGCGATCCGCGCGTGCAGCCGGGCACCGAACTCCGCGTCGAGCAGGCATTCCTCGGCCGCTTCGAGGATCCGCTCGAGCATCTCCTTGTCGTCGGCCATGACCGATTTTACAACGAGGGCGAAAACGTCAACGCCCGATGTTGACCAGGCCCCTCACCTGGGTTTACGTTTCATGGACTTCCGTAAAAGGAGGCGCCATGCGAGACACCGACCAGGAGCCGGCCGCCGCCCGGCTGCTCAACGGCTCGGTCCGCCGGTCCTACGACCAGGCGGTGGACATCGACTGGGACGCGCCGCTCGCGGAGGACCTCTACTTCTTACCGCCGCACATGTCCGCGCTGTACGGAACGCCGCTCTGGCAGGAGATGCCGGACGCCCAGCGCCGGGAGCTGTCCCGCCAGGAGCTGGCGAACCTGCTCAGCGTCGGGCACTGGTTCGAGAACATCCTCAACCAGGCGCTGCTGCGGATGATCTTCGACGCCGACCCGGCCGCGCGGCACACGCACTACGCGCTGACCGAGATCGGCGACGAGTGCCGGCACATGCTGATGTTCGGCCGGCTGATCGAGAAGATCGGCGCGCGCCGGTTCCGCCAGCCGCCGCTCCAGCGCCTGTTCACCCGCATGGCTCCGCTGCGCATGCAGGGCCTGCAGCTGTGGGCGTGGGCCTTGGTCGGCGAGGAGATCTTCGACGTCTGGCAGCGGCAGATCATGGACGACCCCGGCCTGCAACCGGTGGTCCGCCGGATGATGCGCATCCACGTCGTCGAGGAGGCGCGGCACATCCAGTGGGCGCGCGAGGGTCTGGCGCGCCGGATGCGGCACGCGCCCCGGCTGGAACGCGAGATCGTCGGGCGCACCATCGGGTTCGGCGGGCCGTTCATGCGCGACCAGCTGGTGAACCCGAACATTTACCGGCGGGCCGGCCTGGACCCGGCCGAAGCACGGCGGCAGGCGCTGGCGAACCCGTATCACCGGCGCACCAAGCAACATGGCTTCGACCGGCTGCGGAAGTTCCTGGAGGACCAGGACGTCTTCCGCGGCAAGGCCCGGGAACGGTGGCGAGCGGCGGGGTTCATCGGATGAACCACGACGTCGTCATCGTGGGTGCCGGGCTGTCCGGGCTGTGCATGGCGATCGGGTTGAAACGAGCCAGTGTCCAGGACTTCGTGGTCCTGGAGAAGGCCGGCCGGGCCGGCGGCACCTGGCGGGACAACACCTATCCCGGCGCGGGCTGCGACATCATGGCCCTGCTGTACTCGTTCTCGTTCGCGCCGAGTCGCATGTGGACCCGGATGTACGCCGGTCAGCGCGAGATCCTGGACTACATCGACCGTGTGATCGCGGATTTCGAGCTGGCGCCGTACATCCGGCTGAACACCGAGGCGGTCAGGTACACGTTCGACCTGGCCACCGACCGTTGGCGGATCGACACCGCCGACGGTCACGTGCTGACCGCCCGGATCATCGTGTCCGCTCAAGGCCCATTGCACCACCCCAAGATCCCAGACCTCAGTGGACTGTCCACTTTCGCCGGTCCGGTGTTCCACACCACCCGCTGGAATCATTCCGTTGACCTGACCGGCAAGCGCGTGGCGGTCATCGGAACCGGTGCCAGCTCGGTCCAGATCGTCCCGCAAGTAGCCAAGATCGCCTCGCACGTATCGGTGTTCCAGCGGACACCGCACTGGGTCATTCCCAAGCTCGACCGCCCCATCTCCGCGGCCAAGCGCACCCTGTTCCGGCTCTTCCCGTTCCTGCAACGGCTCTACCGGTACTCGATCTACTGGTTCTACGAAAGCACGATTCCCGGCTTCCTCGACCCTCGCCGCATGACTTCCTTGCAGGCGCTGGCGTCCGGGCATCTCGCCCGGCAGGTGCACGACCCCGAGCTACGGAAGAAGCTCACGCCGTCCTACGTGGTGGGGTGCAAACGGATCCTGGTGTCCAACAACTACTACCCCACCCTCGGCTGCCTGGACGTCGACCTCGTCACCGAGCCGATCCAGGAGGTCCGCCCGGACGCGGTCGTGACGGCTGACGGCACGCGGCACAAGGTCGACGTGATCGTCCTGGCGACCGGGTTCGAGGTGTATCCATCCACAATGGACGTCACCGGCCGGGTCCCGCTGCGCGAGGCGTGGCGGGATGGCGCCGAGGCGTATCTCGGCATGATGGTGGCCGGGTTCCCGAACTTCTTCTGGTTGCTGGGGCCCAACTCCGGCGGCGGCAACCAGTCGCTGATCTTCACCATCGAGGCCCAGGTCCGGTACATCCTCAGCTGTCTCAGACTGCTGGGCCGCACCGACTCGCGAGCCATCGAGGTCAAGCCGCACATCCAGGCGAGGTTCAACCAGTGGGCGCAGCAACGGCTGCGCCGCAGCGTGTGGAACACCGGTTGCCACAGCTGGTACCTGGACGCACAGGGCGTCAACCGCGCGCTGTGGCCTGGTTCCAGCCTGCTCTACTGGCGCAAGACCCGGCGCCCCAAGCCCGACGACTTCGTCCTCACCCCCTTCGAAGGCGACTTGGACGAGACGCACCGCAGCCCGGCCGTGGTGACCGCGAACGGCAGCGAGATCCCGGTCGAGGTGCACCTGACCGGTCACCTGCAGCCCATCGACGGCAGCTACCAGTGGTACGGCCGGATCCAGCGGCACCCGGAGATCACCGCACTGCACGAATCCGGCCTGCGGGAGGTCACAGTTCGCTTGCCTGGCCGCAAAGCCAGCAACGCCAGGCTCACGGAGATCGATCCGTGGGGCAACGTGCGCGTCACTGGGACTGGGCGGCCGCCGTTTCCCACGCACTGATCTCGGCGAGCGTCCGGGTCTTCAGGTCCTCCGGCGCCGCCGACGCCGTGATCGAGCCGCGCCCCGCATCACTCCTCGCCCTGCTCGAGCTCGCCGCTCGTCACGAGAAGGAAGGCCTTGGCGACGCGCCATGGCCGCCCCATTACACGAAGCAACCCGACGAGCCGGCGCGCGTCCAACCCCATATGGGCGCGCGCGATCTCGTACTGGTCGGTGACATCCGCCCCGAACACCAACGGATCGTCCGAGGCCAGCGCGACGCGGATGCCCGCGGCCAGCAGGTCGCCCAACGGAAGGTCCTCGTACTCGGCCGCCCCCAGCGGTGGATACGAAGTCGGGCACACCTCCACCGCGACCTGCCTCGACGCCAGCAACTCCAAGGTCTCCGGGTCGCGCATCGCCGTGAGCGCATGCCCGATCCGGTTGGCGCCAAGCAACTCAACACACTCCCGCACGTGCCACGCACCCAGGTAGAAACCACCATGCGGCACGATCAACAGCTCCTCGGCCGTCTTCGCAGCCGCGACGAAGTCCGCGACCTTCCCGCGTCGCTCGTCATTGGACAGTCCAAACCCGACAGCGCCATATCGCACCGCCAACTCCGCCAGCTCCAGCGCATGCTGCCCCGACCGCGCCCAGCTGGAAGCGACGATCAACCCACACGGCTGTCCATCCATCGCATCCAGCGCCGCCTCGACAACCGCCTCGAACCCGCCCAGCAACGGCGCATACGACGTCGGATCGAGCTGGATCTCCGTCCACACACACCCATCCGCACGAGCGTCCACAATGGTCTCGGCCACCACCCGGCGCAGGTCCTCAGGCGACCGGATCGCCCCACGGGCCGCGTCGTACCGGCTCTGGAACGCCTCCCAGGGATGCGGTCCAGGCGGCAACGGCGGCGGCACCGTGAGGCCATGGCCGGAAGCCAGCTCGGCCAACGTCGACGGCCGCATCGCACCCGTCAGATGCAGATGCAGGTTCGCCTTCGGCAACGCACGCAGATCCACCAGATCAATCTACAGGCGCTGCCGGAGCGAGGCCGCGTGGAGCCGAGGTCGACCTGGATCCAGTTGGAGCCCCTGTCAAGAACAAGAAAACGGGACAGCCACACCGCCGTGACGCAGCGGCGGTGTGACCGTCCCGGCAGGAGTTTCTACCTCCTTCTACGGAGTGCGAGCACGACTGAACCAATGGCCAGGATCAGCGCGATCCCGGCGACCCCGACCGCCCACCAGGCCTGCATGGTCGGCGCATCGACCACCGGCCGTGGTGAGGAAAAGGCGGCGGGGCCGCGCAGGGTCAGGACGGGGGCTGGATGTTCGGCTTCCCCGCCCCCTGTGGCGGGGAGGTCTATCCACCGGGCGACCTCACCGTCGCTGTAGGTCTGCACGACGCGGAACGTGAGCTGGTCCGTTGTCGTCGGCAACGGGCCTGCCGCGATCCGGAACTCGTCGTACTCGCCCGGTTTGATTCCCGACCCGGGATCGGCCGTCCACTCGATCTCGCTGACCGTCTGCGACGGCCCGGAGTGCGAATGGTCGGCGTGCTGGGCCACCTGCTGGACCGGAACCTCTGTGAGCTGGTAGGTCCAGCCGGGGTGCGGCCGGACCGACACGTTCTCCACCAGTTGGTCCGCCGGGAACGCGATCCGCAGCTTGACGGTGCTCGCGGTGACGCTTTCCGTCGGAACCCGGAACGCGATCTCCGCGAAGGCACCCTGCACTGCCTCGTCGGAGTGCACAGTGACGTGCGCCGCGGCGGGCGGAGCGGTCACCGCGAGCACCGCGACACCGGCCACCGCCACAAGGACGGTGCGGCGCAGCAACCGGGGCATGTCGTCTCACCCTCCCTTACTGGATCGGGGCCAGTGCCGTCGTTCCGGCCGGGAGCACCCGCAGGATGCCCCACATGCCGGCTTCGGTGAAGGGCTGACGCATGTCGCCGTACAGGTAGTCGCCGCGGTAACGGCTGTTGCTGCCGACGAGTTCGGCGTCGAGGGTCTCGCCGGACGCCACCGACTTGGCGGCGAGCAGCTGGGACCGCTTGTCCGTGCCGCCGTTCCACATGTTCGGCTCCTGCGGGAACACGTGCCCGCTCACGGCGAACGTGTGGAACTGGTCCGTGGCCCCGATTCCGACCCGGAACACCACCGGATCACCGGTGAACGTCCGGAACACCGGGGTCGCCGGATCCCCGAACCTGGCCGAGCTGAACGCGGACCCGAAGTCGGGCGACGGGTTCGACGGCAGCCCGAGCCGCGTGGTCAGCGGCGCGCTCGAGTAGTTGATCTGGCTGTAGCCGAGGTTGGCCACCGGCGGGTTCAGGTCGGCGAACTGGCTGTTCACCCCCGCACCCGCGACCACGTCCTGGTACGGGAAGATGCTGCGCGAGTACTGCTGGTCGGTGGTGCCCATCATCAGCGCGAACTCCCGGAAGTTCCCGGTGGACGAGCGGATGATGGCCTGCGTGGACGTCCTGTTCGGACCGAGTGGCGCGTTGTCCGCGCTGTTGGCCCACGTGGAACCGTTGGGTTCGACGATCACCAGGCCGTAGGCACCGTGGCGCATGGACGCCGTGCTGCCGAGGTTCTGGAACACCGCTGTTCCCAGCGCCTTGTCCGCGGTGAACCGGTACACGAACGTCTGTCCAATGGCGACAGTGGTGTCCGGGTTGAGCCCGACCGCACTGCCGCCCTGGATCTGCGGGTTGTACGGGAGCTTCCCGAGGTCGAACCCGGCTCTGCCGCCGCCGTACTTCGACCCGTTCGTGATCTGGTTGCGGACCGTGACGTGCATGCAGTCACCCTGGTTCGCGCGCAGCACAAGAGGTTCGACTTTCTTCGTGCCCGCCTTGATGGCGGCCACGTCGGATGTGAGCGCGTAGACGATGCCGTCGGCGTCCGCGTTCGGAGCGGTCGGCAGGGCCTTGTTGAACACGGTCACGTCGTAGTCACGCGCAGGTGCACCCTGCACGCACGGACTGGCCGAGTTGGACACCACACCGGCCTGGGTGGACGGTGCCGGGTTGCCCGTGTTCGGCCGCAGCAACGGGAAGCCCGCTCCAGACGGCGGCGCTGTCTGGCCTGGCAACGGCTTCAGGTCGCCCTGCAGGCGGTCGTGCACCCGGAAGATCCCCCACGCCCCGGACTCGAGCGCGAAGTTCCTGGTGCTGTAGTACAGATAGTCGCCCGCGAAGTGCCCCGGTCCGCCCGCACCGCCGTCGAGCACGTAGTCGAACCGTTCGGAGATGCCCGTCGTGCCCGTGGTGACCAGCTCACCGTCCGCGTTGAACCGTTCCCGCGCGAACCGGTGTCCCTGGATCCGCAGTGACTCCACGCGGTCGTTGACGCCGATGGTGCGGATGACGACCGGATCGCCCACGTACGCCCGGAACAGCGGCGTGCCGGGGTCACCGTACTTGGTCGACGAGAACACATACGGGTCAACGGATGTCACCGTCGCCGTGGCTGTGTTGGCTCCGGTTCCGTCGTTCACCTTGCTGGTCGCGTTGCGGCAGACCGTGCCGTTGAACTCCTGGCGCTGGTCGGCAGCCGGACTTCGTTCGCCGAGTGGAGCGGCCCGGAGGTTGATCAGGCCCTCCTCGCACTCCTGGCCGGCCTGCCGGTCGAGCCGCCCCAGATCGGGGTTGTCCAGCTCCGGCCGGCCTTGCCGCCCGTTCCCCAGGAACACCATGAACTCACGGAAGGACGTCCGCACCCCGGCGCCGACGGTGTCGGTGGTGTGGATGTCGACGATCGTTCCACTTTGGACCTGGTTGCCGGTCTTCGGGTCGTGGTAGGTCGAGCCCTTCGGCTCGATGATGTGCGCGGCGAACAGGCCGTGCGCCCAGGACTGGATGCCCTGGACGTGGTCGTGCCAGAACACCGTGCCACTGTCCACATCGGAGTACCAGCGGTACTGGACGAACTCGACCGACACCGGCTCACCGCTGCCGTGTGCCTGCCCGAGGGTGCTGTCCAGGGTCAGCGTGTTGCCGGAGATCGCGGTGATCTTGCGGATCTCGATGTTCGCCCGGCCCGCGCCGACCGCGACCGAGATCCCCGGCCGCAGCCCGGCGGCACTGGACACGGTGATCCGGTTGCCGCTCACCGACGACAGCGTGCTCGGCGTGATCTGGTTGTGGTAGACGGAGGTCTCGTAGTTGAACCCGGTGATCACGCCGTCCGAGCCCTGCGGGTCGAACTGCACGAAGTGCGTGTGCATGTTGACCTTCTGCTGGATCTCCGGGTTCAGCTCGCTCGAGAACGTGATCGCCACGCAGTCCCCGACGTTCGACCGGATCACCAGCGGCTCGGCCGCCTTCGCGCCGGACAGCACGGCGCTCTTGTCCTGGTTGAGCACATAGATCTCACCGTTCTCGTCGCGCTCCCGGATGGTCTCCTGGATGGGCACGCTGATCGCGGTGATGTTGTAGGTGCGCACTGGCGCGGAGGCCGGGCACAGCCCGTCCGGTCTGTTCGTGGACGCGGTGTTGCCCAGGTAGGGCGCTCCCGAGTGCCCGTTCGGCGAGAACGGCGGCCGGGAGCCCAGATGGGGATCCAGCAACGGGTACGCCGGTCTGCCGTTGAGCGGGTTGAACATGATCGGATTTCGCTGGCCCGGGGTCGGCGACTGGTAGTTCACCCAGACCTGGGTGTCGTCGGCCTCGTTGAGGTACAAGGGCGCCGCGGGCGTCCCGGCCTTGGTCCAGTCCAGCACGGTCGCGTCGGTCTTGTTGGCGGGCTTGCCCTGCGGCGGGATCTCGCTCTCGATGAGGTCCTCGACCGCGGTCTGGGTGGCCGGGTTGGTCAGCCCCGCCTTGGGCACGATCCGCTTGCCCTCGATGTCCAGGCCGAGCAGACCCTGTGACGTGACAGCGGTCGGCGGGGTGGCACGCCCCGGAATGACCGCCAGGTCACCCTGTTTGGTGTCGTACACCCGCCAGACGCCCCACATCCCGGCGATGTAGTGGTGCGCGATGTGGCAGTGGTACAGGAAGTCCCCAGCCGCCTGCTGGCAGCCGCCGGCACCGCATTCGTGCTGCAGGTTGTAGCTCTCCGACGGGCCGATGGTCTGCGAGTCGAGGTTGATCGAGGGCTGGTTGTTCGGCGGGAACTTCTCCAGCCCACCGGCGAAGTTGCTGGTCTCCGCGTTGGGGTTCTGCGGCCACCGGTCACCGCCGCCGTGCAGGTGGTGCACGTGCAGCTGTTCCCAGCCCGCGTGAACGAGCCGGGTCTTGGTGGGTTCACCCAGGTAGGACCGCGGCATCGGGGTCGCCGGGTCGCCGAAGATGTACGAGCTGTAGTTCAGCGACTCGCTCGCGGGCAGGGTCGAGTCGTCCGCGCCCTGGGTCTGCACCAGCAGCTCCTGACGGCGGAAGAACGGCTCGCTGCGGTAGTTCAGCGCCCGGCTGCCCGGCCGGTAGCTCTCGGTGTCGGTACCGCAGTTGTCGATCCCGCCCTCGTCCCGCGCGGGGAACTGACGCGCGTCGAGCCGATCGCGGGCGACCTGTGCCGGTATCGCGATCGTTGGCACGCCACCCTGAAGGCGGCCGCATGACCATCGCCTCGGTGGCCGACTTTCGCGCCGCGGCGAAGGCACGCCTGCCGCG
>CBIMJO010000057.1:0-15449 GCA_966244135.1 uncultured Actinocrispum sp.
CACTGCGCATGCTCGGCCGCTACCAGGAGGCCAAGCGGCTCAACCAGGACACGCTGGACCGGATGAAGGCGGTCCTGGGCCCGGATCACGAGCACACGTTGGTGACCGCCAGCCTGCTCGCGGCGGACCTGCGGCTGGCCGGTGAGCTGCATGGGGCGTTCCGGCTGGATGAGCAGACCCTGGAGTCCTACCGTGTGGAGCTCGGCGAGCGGCACCCGAATACGTTGCGCGCCATGACGAACCTGGCCGTCGACCACCGCATCCTCGGTGACTTCCGCACCGCCATGCGGCTTGACCAGGCCAACATCGACATCCGGCGGGACATGTTCGGTGAGGACCACCCACGGACGTTGTTCTCCTACACCTGCCTCGTCCGGGACCTCTACGGGCTGGGCCAGTTCCACAGCGCCCTTGAGCTGGCGCAGCAGAAGATACCGGTGTACGAGCAGAAGCTGCCGCGTAACCACAGTTCTCTGTTGTTGGCGAGACGGAACCTGTCGATTCTGCTGCGTAAGGCAGGGCACCATGAGGTAGCGCTGGAGGCCAGCGCTGAGCTACTCGCCGACTGCCGCCGCAAGTTCGGCCGACATCACGAGCACACGCTTTCGGCGATGCTGACATTGTGTAACTCCCACCGGGTGACCGGGGACCTTGGCACGGCACTGAAACATGGGCTCAGCGCGCTCGACGCCTATCGCGACGTGCTCGGGCAAGCGCATCCGTTCACCTACGCGTGCCAGGTCAACATCGCCATCTTGCTGCGATTGGTGGGCCGCAACCCCGAGGCGGCCGCCCTTAACGACGACGCACTCGCCGCGCTGACCTTTTCGCTCGGCGAGAGTCATCCATACACGCTGTGCGCCGCGCATACCAAGGCGAACGGCCTTGCGGCCGACGGGCGCATGCAGGAGGCCGTCGATCTCGGCAGGCAGACCCTCGACCGCTCCCGCCAGGTCTGTGGCGAGCACCACGTGAACACGTTGATCTGTGCCGCCAACCTGTCGCTGGACCTGGAGAGGCTCGGCGAGCTGCGGGAGGCCAACCGGTTGCGCCGGGAGACCCTCGACCAGCTCGGCAGGCAGCTGGGCACCGACCACCCGGAGACGATGAATGCGGGCGTCTACCGCCGGCTGGAGTCCGATGTGGAGGTTCCGCCGATGTAGCGGAACGCCATATCCCGCAAAGACACCTTTGGCCATGCCGTCCGGACGAGTTCGGGACGGACGGCTAGTGGCGATCCAGCGCGGTCTGCACAGAGCCTGCCGTGGGCGACCGACAAGGACGCCCAGCCCGTTTCATCCGCCGCGCCCACTGTGATGTCCATGAGCCGGTCGGCATGTGCTTTCGCGTAATCGCCTTCTAGCAGAGGAAGATCGCCCGGGTTCGCACCCGGGCAGTGCGCGGCGAACGCGTCCGTGTCGGTGGCCAAGGCGGTCAGGATCGTCGGGTCCTCGACCCACTCCGTGGCCAGGCGGAACAGTGGGCTGTCGCCGCCCGGGGCGGATGTCGCGGTCGTGTGATAGAGCGGATCACCAGGCGGTGCAACGGTTTCCCCGCGTTTCCAGGCTTCGGCCAGTACCGCCACCTCGTCCGAGTCGGGTTCGCCATGCCGCAGCCGCCAGAGCGCCAGGTGGTGTGCGACCAGGTCGTCGGCCAGCCTGCGGATGTCCGCGCTGAGGCCGGTTTCAGGCAGGAGATCGATCTCCTCGCTGACCGCTTTGGCCAATGCCATCCCTGTTGGCGTGAGTGCTTTCGTAGTCGCCAAGATCTCTCGCGCGAGTCGCACCTGTCGCAAGATTCTGGCGTACATCAACTCGGCTGCGCGACCCGCACCGGGCCACTCGCGGCTCCAGAAGCTGGCGACACCAAGGAAAGCGTACGTTCCGTGCAGCAGTCCAGGCAGGCCCCGTGGGTCGTTGCGCCACGGTGAGTACACGCGGGGTCCGGTTTCCTTGTGATGCAGGGGAACGAGGTCATGTACCGCGTTCAGCCGGAAGTGCTGGATCTCATGGATCAGGGTGGCGGCCAGCCGTTGCGGGCTGACCTGTTCGGTCAGTGCCACGGCTCCCGGAGCCTCGGCGGAACTGGCGCTCACCCCGCCGAACTGTCCCTCTCGGCCGACCGGGACCAGGCACCGCAGCGCGGACGTGACTGCCTTCAGCCGGTCTGGGTGTCGTTCGGACAACACCGCCAGCGCGCCGTCCAGCTGCCGCCGCCAGCGGTCGAGTTCCGGTTCGGGCACCTGATCGCGCACCGGGAGGCCGAAACAGGTCCAGTATGCGTCGGTGTCGTCGAGGGGCACGTTCAGTGTGTCCGTCGTCAGAGCGCGGACTGGCCACCAGTTCGCGGGTGGCGTACCGTCTAGGAGAACCGGGTCGCCGGGTGTAGCCCTGACCAGGGCCCATGGCTCAGATCTGTCCACAGTGGCCAGACCGAGGGCTGGTAGTGAGACCTGGCCCCCGCGCACCGGAACCAGCACGTCGGCATCCACACCGGACCGAACGGCCGCGACGAACGCGAGAGAACCCAGATGCGCCAGATGGATCCACAATGGTGTTGGCGACGCGGAACCGGCCAAGCGGCGCAGGCAGCGCGCCGCCCAAGCGCCGGCTTGCGGACCACTCAACAGGTCGGCGACCACCGCCGGTGCACTTCGCTGGATTGCTGCCAACGCCGCGAAGCTCTCTTGCAGACCGGCGATCCGGGCGGCCTCAGGAGCGTCCTGTTCGGCCAGATCGAGGATCGCCCGCAGCTGCACCAGCCGCTTGCTCAGCTGCCCGCCGCGCAAGAGGTCCGTCTCCGTGTGTGATCCCGCTCCTCTCATTGATCGGATCAGCCCGCTGGGCAATCTATGGGTGGTGATCAACGGTCGGCTCCGGCGAGTACGTCGGCACGGACCCGGGCCGCAATGTGGCGGATCAGTCGCTGCAGGTCCGCGCAATACACTGAGGAGTTGTTGAATCCGGTGTCCTCGCGGAACCGGTGTGGATAGTCCCCGCCGCCGCAAACCCGCACCAGGGAACAACGCCGGCACTCGTCGGCGAGCGCGGCGATCCCCTGCTGGCGCGCCGATATGGCTGGATGGCGCAGTACTTCGTCCACCGGATGGTCGATCACGGTCAGTCCTGTCTCCGATTCACCCTCCCGGGTGGACTTGAGTGAGTCGTCCTGCTGGTAAGACCCGTCGGTGTCGATCACCAGGTACGCCACCGGACCGGCGCCTATCCGTTCGGTCCGGCTTCGCCCGCCCAGCAGCAGGTTGATGATCTCCTGGAACAGCCGCACGTTGGTTTCCTGGCTGCGCACGTCGTACCACCGGTCGAACACCGCGATCAGCCAGTCGGCATATGGCGTGCCAGGGTCGGCCGCCGCCCGATGCGGTGGCGGAGTGGACCAGTTCCCGTGGGGCAGAAGGAAGTCCACTACCGGCGGATCGAGGGCCAGAAGCTCCTCATAGGTCTGGACCGGGTCGCTGTCCACATCGATCACGCACAGCAGCCCGGCGTAGCTCGCGCGGTGTTCTGGCCGGTTCAACAGCCGGATGGCCCGTACCACCGCAGCGTGGCTGCCTTGTCCGTTGGGCAGGAGACGATGCAGGTCATGTTGAGCTCGGTCGCCATCGAGACTGAGCCCGACCTGGACGTTGTGGTCGGCGAACAGCCGCAGGAACGACTCATTGAGCAGTACACCATTTGTCTGGATTCGCAGGTCCAGTCGAGTGACCCCGGCCAGCTCGCGGCGCAGCACCGACGCAATGTGCTCGAGCAGGTCCGACCCGGCGAGCAGCGGTTCTCCACCGTGCAGCACCACGGTGATCACCGGCAGCCGGTGCGTGGCGGCATGCTCGGCGATGCGCCGCGCCGCGGCTAGCGTGGTCTCCGGGGTGATCAGGACCGGGCGAGACCGCCAGCTCTGGTCGGCCATCGTGTACACGTAGCAGTAGTCACAGGCCAGGTTGCACCGGCTGGCGACCTTCAGCACGTAGTCCGCGATCGGCACCATGTTCAGATGCTCGACTCATGGCCCGACACCACTGTCGCGCCGGGGTTCCGGCTCTCGTCGAGGACTCGCCGGATGGAATGGGCGAGCGGCGTGTCCCCCAATGAAGGGAGCGCTTCGAGGAGCAGACCAGTGAGATCGACCAGGTCGCTCTCCGGCTCGATCGCCGAATCGTCCACTCCAACTCCTTCGCACTCGGCCAATCGGAACTCTCGTAGACCATACTTCCTGGCGAGCCGGTTTCCCACGACCTGACTGTCCTGCCCCGGGAGGTTGCGGACACCGCGGCGGGTAGATCGGTGATCTTGGAATGCGGAGTTTGGTGTCGATCACTACTATTTGTACGGCCGTGGAGGCCTTGGGTCCGCCGCAACGCCCCGCTGATCTCGACCGACGGGACTGCGCCTGGCCTGGTTTGTCGTGGATGAGGGCTGGTCGCAGCCTCCGCTGGACCCGGTGCGCACCGAAGTGTGCATCTTGGGACCCCTGTGGCGGTGGGGACCGACCCGGATGGCGTCCTGCCAGCGGCTGGTGCCCTCCACACCGCACCGTGTGCTGACCTCCGGCAGCTTGACCTGCCTGTGCGCCGCCACGAACGCGTCGTCCGGGTGACCGGCCGCCACGTCGGGCTGCCTTATCCCGAGATCTTGCTCGACGAGAAGAACCCGCAATCACCACTGTGGCCATCCAGTACTCGTAGGCCAGCCACCCGCCAGCCGCGTTCCTGATCTTGTCAGGCCAGCACACCTAGCGCAGCAGGAAGTCAGGGAGGTGCAGGCGGAGGAAGGCAATGGTGGTGTCCGGTCAGAGGAGGGTGTCGTGGCCGGTGTGTGGGTCCTGGTACCAGCCGCGGCAGCCGCCGGACTGCCAGACGGTGGCGGCCATCCGGTCGCGGACCCAGTCGTTGAAGCAGGCCTGGATTTCCGGGCGGACCTCGACGGACTCGGTGCCAGTGCGGTGGACGTGGTGGATGCAGCAGTGTACGAGGTGGCGGGTTTGGGCCTCGACCATGACGATCTGGGAGTTGTGGCCGAGACCGGTGTTGGGGCCGGCCATGACGAACATGTTGGGGAAGCCCGAGACGGTGGTGCCGAGGTAGGCGGACATGCCGTCGCGTCAGACGTCGGTGAGGTGGATGCCGTCACGGCCGGTAATGGCCAAGCGGGTCACGTGTGCGCGTCGAAGCCGGCTCCGTAGATCAGGACGTTGGCGGGGACGATGGTGCCGTCCGTGGTGACGACTGAATCGGGTCGGACACGCAGGTCTGGGGCATGGACTTGGCGTTTGAACAGACCCTGGGCGTACCTAGTGGTCTGCGCCCATCTGTGACTGGTCCCGGACGAAGCCGCTCGCTGGTTGCTCGTGGATCCAGAAGAGGCTCTCCCGCACATACCAGCGATAGACCGGAAATCGCCTGGTCCACTGCTGCTGGGATGCGGTGATTGGGTGGTCGGCCTTGGGCAGGATCCCCGGTGGGTGCGCTGGAACACCGCCAGGGGATGTCGCAGGCACAGCCTGGATAGGTGTTGTCACGCCAGGTTCCGCCGAGATCGTCAGCCTCCTCCAGGATGCGGAACGAGCGGATCCGGGCCCGGTCGAGCAACGTGCCCACGCCCAGCCCGCTGACCCCGCACCGATGATCAGCGCCTCCAGGTCGGGGACCGGCGGGAGACCGTCCGTCCCGGACGCGCCGGGTCAGCCAGTGAGGTCATGAAGCTGTTTCTCGAGGACCTTGTCCGCCGGGCTGCGCGGAAGCTCACGGACGAACCGGAACTCCGCGGGCACCTTGAAGTCCGCCAGCTGACCGGCTGCGTGCTGGCGCAGATCGTCGACGTCGGGCGCATCACCGCGCGGCACAACGACAACACGCACTCGTTCATTGAGAATCGGCTCAGGGACGCCGAGGTCGAGGTCGAGATTCTCGCGATCGTCTGCATGTACGGCATGTACCTGCACGCCACCGGCGGCAAGAAGAAGTCGACCAAGATCACGGTCCACCGCGCGGACGGCTCCTACGAGGTCCACGAGATCGTCGACTACGCCGACTCGCTCGGCCCGCTGCGCGCGATCGCGGGCCTGTTCCGGCAGAACAAGTCCGGGAACCAGGACTAGGGATTGGTCTAGACAAACAGGTGCGGGGGTGTGCTAGGTTCCGGGCATGCGCTCACGTTCGGTATTCGCCGCGATCGCTTCCGTGTTGATGCTCGCGTTGGGGACCGTCGCACATGCGGATACCGCGCAGCGGAGCTGTGAGTGCGCGACGCCGTCGATCGACCGTTTGCAGCAGTGGCTTGCCAGCGGCGAAGGCACGACTGTCCCGGCGACCGGGAGCCTGCTTGTCCGTGAGGGCAACAGGTATGCGGCCAAGGTGACGTTCCTGAACGCCGAGTGGCACGTGGCCGTCGTCTGGCTGGGCAACAAGTTCGAGGCGCAGGCCGATCTCTCCAAGTCGTCCGGGTTCTGGATGACCTACAGCGCGACCGCCGACCTGTACGTCCAGCTCCGGCCGGCCTCGCACTGGAGCGGCGGCGACAAGTGGCTGACGCTGGTTCCGTCGACCGGCGGCAAGATGGTCCGGAAGTTCTTCAGCTTCTCGCCAAGCAAATGGACGTCCCTGCTTGAGCTGGGCACGCCGAACTACTCGTTCGCGTCCGCGCTTCCTGAGGCCCGTGGCCTGGTCTTCGTCGGCAAGACCGCGAACAAGCTGGAGGTCCGCGGGCTGCGGATCGACAGGTACCAGCCGCCCTGCCTGTAGCACCCCGAGCAACCCCCTTCCGCGCTGTACGTCTCGGTTAGTAGAGGCAGTTACAGACGCAAGGGGGAGAAACAAATGGGTGCCAGGTTCATCAAGCTCGTCACCGTCGGCATCGCATTCGGTGCGGGGGCGCTGCTTTCGGCCTGTACCAGTCAGAACGCGAGCGCACCGCCGCCCGCGGCCGGCACGGTGACCACGTCCGTGCAGGTGCCGCAGCTGCCGGCGAAGACCCCGCAGGGCACGCCGGAGAACGTCACCAAGTCGTCCACTGTGGACCAACCGGAGGCCCGGTTCCCGAACACCACCCAGACCGTGCTGCTCACCGGCTATGACGCCACAGTGGACATGGTCCAGTTCAAGCTGACCAGGTGGCAGCCGGGTGGTCCGAACAACGGTCACTACGTTGACGTCCCCGGCGACACGGGCGTTCACCGGTTGCCGCTGGCCAAGAACGTGACCGTGCTGAGCGTGGGGACCCTCTGCCTGTCGAACGAGATGTCCGCCGACAGCAAGGGCAACGGGACCGCGCCGTGCCCGACGGACATCCTGCTGAAGTCGCTCAAGGACGGCATCATGCTTGTCGCCGAGATCAAGGTGGACGGCACCGACCACATCGCCAAGGTCAGCGAGCGGTTCACGCCCTGAGTTGACGGTTCAGTCTAGACGATTTAGTCTAGCGAGGTCCGTTGGCCTTGCGACGCTGTCGTCTGGAGTTGTCCATGCCGCGCCTGGTTGTCACGTCCTTTGGGGACCCGCTGGAGTCGGTCGAGCTGCTCGAGGATCCCGACCTGCGGGTCGGGCCGGACGAGGTGCTGGTCGAGATGCAGGCGGCGGTGCTGAACGCGTCGGATCTCCTGCTGGTTCGCGGCTTCTACGGGGTGCGGCCCGAACTGCCCTCGCCGCTCGGCGGTGAGGGTGTCGGCAGGGTGGTCGAATGCGGCAGCGAGGTCCCGCCGGAGCTGAACGGCCGCCGGGTGATGATCATGCCCACGTACGAACAAGGTACGTGGGCAGATCGCGTTGTCGTCAAGCAGCGCAATGTGTTCCCGCTCAGCGAGGACGGTGATCTGCTGCAGCAGTCCATGCTCGCGGTCAACCCCGCGACCGCGGACGTGATGCTGCGCCTCGCACCGCTGCGGCCGGGGGACTGGATCGCCCAGAACGCGGCCAACTCCGCGGTGGGCCAGTACGTGATCGCGTTGGCCAAACGGCAGGGCTTGCGCACGCTCAACATAGTTCGCCGCCCCGAGGCCGCCGACGTGGTGACCGCCGCGGGCGGGGATGTCGTACTGCTCGAGGATGACGACGAACTCCGCAAGCAGATCGCGACCACGCTGGGCAAGGACAAGCTGAGCCTGTTGCTGGACGCCGCTGGTGGGCCGTCACTGTCCCGCGTCGCGAACTTTCTCAAGCCTGGCAGCAAAGTCGTGACGTATGCGGGCGTTCCCAGCCGCAATCCCGCTGTCCTCGCGGTGGATCTGATCTTCAAGCGGATCAGCGTGACCGGCTTCTGGCTGATGCACTGGATGCGTGAGGCGCCGCGTGCCGAGATCGACGAGATGTACACCAGGCTGGGCGCTCTGGTCGACTCCGGCGAGCTGCGGGTGCCGATCGAGGCGACCTACCGGCTGGCCGGCTACCGCGACGCGTTCCGGCACGCGATGGCCGGCAAGACCGCCGGGAAGATCCTTTTCACCTTCGGCTGATCGGAGAACCGCCATGTCCGGCAAGGTAAAGCTCGACCTCGACGGGTCTCTCGCGGTGATCACCCTGGCCGATCCGCCGCTGAACCTGGTGGGCGAGGAGCTGATCGAGCAGTTCGCCACGGTCGTCGACAAGGCGTTGTCCGGCCCGGCCAGGGCGATCCTGCTGCGGGCCGACGGCTCGTACTTCTCCGGCGGCGCGAACGTGCGGATGTTCCATGGTACAACGGCGACTGAGGCACGCACCTGGTTCCGCCGCATGATTCCGGTGGTGCAGCAACTGGAGGACGCGCCGATACCGACAGTCGCCGCCGTGCAAGGACTTTGCCTCGCCGGTGGCCTGGAACTGGCGCTGGCCTGCGACCTGATCATCGCCGCCGAGGGCACCAAGCTCGGGCAGACCGAGGCGAGCATCGGCACGTCGACGTTGCTGGGCGGGGCGCAACGCCTTGCACAGCGGGCGGGAGTGGCGCGGGCGCGGAGTATCTGCTTCAGCGCGGCCATGTATGACGCGGCGAAGTTCGCCGACTGGGGCATTGTGGACCAGGTCGTGCCCGCCGACCAGTTCGACGAGCACGTGTTGAAGTTCGCCCGGAACCTCGCCGAGGGGCCGACGCGGGCGCATGCCGCCGCCAAGGCGTTGATCCGGATCACCGCCGCCAGCGGAGTCCGTGCGGCGGACGCGTTCCTACTCGACCACGTCGTGGATCTGTTCGACACCAGGGACATGCAGTCCGGGGTCGCTGCCCTGATGGAGCACGGCGCCCGCACCTTCCGCGAGCACACCAAGTTCGTCGGCGCTTAGACCCCCGCCACCACGAGCCGCAACGTCGCCGCCGTCGAGTCCAGGGAACCCTGGTCTCGCGCGGCGAGCGCGATCACGAACACGCCCTGGATCAGCGTCAGCACCGAGTCCGCGATCTGATCCACGCTGATGTCGGTGCGGATGTCGTCGGCCCGTTGCAACCGCTCGGTGAGCTGGCGCTTCCAGTCGTCGATGTATCCGGCCAACGCCTTGCGGAACACCGGCGAGCCCGCGGCGGTCTCGGTGGAGAGCTTGCCGAGCAGGCACGCCCGCATGTACTTGGACCGTACGAACCGGACCGCCATGTCCTGGAAATAGCCGACAATCGCGTCGGCGGTGCTCAGGTCATCCCGTTTGGTCCATTGGTCCAGCAATTCATGCTGGAACTGCATGTACCGCTCCAGCGCGGCCAGTGCGAACGCTTCCTTGGACCCGAAGTGGTGGTAGAACGACCCCTTCGGGATACCGGTCTCGGCCAGGATCCTGTCCACAGTGGTCCCGTGAAAGCCGTTGGCGTACAACAGCTTGGTTCCCTCGCGGAGCAGGCGCTCCCGGTGTGGCAGCGTGGCCTGGGCGTTCATCGTCCCAGAATACCTCCTCGCTGGACGAAACGGTCTGGATGGCACCGTCGAGTACCGGTTCGGTAACCGTGCGGTCAACCGAGACCTGGCCGCGACGCTCGCTCGCCACGCTGGTTGGATGACACGGGGGCATCTTTGGGCTTGGGCTTTGTTCGGAATCGTGGCCGCGCTTACGTGGTGGGATCCGCCTTGGCCCGCTGAGCAGGCGTTGCACAGCTCGCTGACCGTGGTGGCGTTGGTCGCGTTGGGATGGGTGCATCGTCGATATGGGCTGTCGTTGCGTGTCTGGGTGTGGGCGTTGGTGTTCCTTACTGTGCACACCATTGCGGCGCGGTGGATGTATTCGTACGTGCCTTATGACGACTGGACTCAGGCGCTGTTCGGGTTTCGGTTGTCCGATGTGTTCGGCTGGCACCGGAACCACTTCGATCGGCTGGTGCATTTCACGTACGGCTTGTGTCTCACCATGATGCTGCGGTGGAAGCCGTTGCGGTCCCTGGAGGTCGTCCTGGCCACCAGCGCGGCGTACGAACTGCTCGAATGGGGCGTTGCCATGACGCTGGCGCCGGACATGGTGGAGGCCTACAACGGGCAGCAGGGTGACGTGTGGGATGCGCAGAAGGACATGACACTTGCCCTGGTCGGGGCCGTGGTCGCCGTCACGGTTCAGGCGATCGCCAGGCGCCGCCGGGCCTCGCTTGTTAGCCTCGCGGGATCAGGGAGGTCACCGTGGGGCTGACAGGTCGTGTTCTGGGCATGGTGCTGGTGCTGGCCGGTGTGGTCGCGTGCGATCCGAAACCGCCGCCGCCCGCCGCGCCGCCGCCAGCGGACAGCACCACTCTGGCTCAGCCGGTGTATTCGTACGCCACCGGTTCGGGGCTGCGGGTGATGCGTGGGCCGGCTCAGGTCGCGCAGGTGCCTGCGGAGCAGATCACCGATGGGGAGTGGGCGGCGGACGGCTCCCGGTTCGTCGCCGCGACCTCGACCGAACTGGTCTCTGTGGACACCAAGAGTGGCTCCGTCACGAAGGCAGCCTGTAAGTGCACAAGTATCGCGGTGGCTGCGGGGAAGGTGTTCGCAGGCGACTATGACGACCAGGAGGTCGCGGTGTACGACGCGGCCACTTTGCAGCCTGCGCCGAAGGTGTCGCTCGACCACAAGATGAGCCGGGTGGACGGGGCTGGGGATCGCGTGGTGCTGTACCTGATCACAGCCATGGGTGCGCGGGATGAGTCCGATGTGGTCGTGTTCGATCCGGCGAGCGGGTCGAAGACCAAGGTCGGCAGCGCGATCGGCGTGGTCGACGCGGCTTTCACGCCGCGGAACTGGCAGGGGAAGCAGGCTTTCGCTTACGCCGTGAACGGGTCGACTGGTGCCTCCACCGGAAGGGCGGCGGTGTACTGGTTCGATCCGGCCACGACCGGCCAACAGGTGGAGACCGACGACAAACCGTTGCTTGCCAAGACTCCTGACGTGGCCGAGGACGACTGGAACAGTGGGCGCGACCATTTGTGGTGGGCGGGGGATGGCAGTCTGCATGTGACCGCGTGGACGTGGGCCTGCACCAGCTCCGATCCGCTGCATCCGAACGACAAGTGTGCTGAGAAGGTTCCGCACACCCCTTGGAAGTTCGATGGTTCGGCGTGGAGCCAGGCCGGCTCGCAGGAGTCGGAGTCCGTGCGGGACATCGGTGGCGGCTCAACGATCGAGCACTCTGCCCTCGGCCAGCGCAAGGGCAGCACGCTTGCATTGGTGGACAAGGGACAGCGGGCCGTTCTGGATCGCGATGTCCGTAGTGTGTGGACACCTCCGCAGCGCTCCGCCGCACCGCCGAAGGGCGGCAGCCAGGACATGGCCGTGCGATTGGCACCTTTGGTGTGGTTGCATCCGGATGAGCCGGACTTTCCGACGTCCACAGTGGACTTCGTGCACAAGTCCGCGCTGTGGTTCGACCACGGCTCGAACGTGTGCCGCGACGGGGATCCCGTGGCCACTCAGCTTGATGAGGGCAAACTCGGGCGCGGTGAGTACAAGCACACGTCGGCGGTCACGCCCGGCGAGGACGGCTTCTGCCTGCATGACGAGAGCGGCCAGAAGATCCAGACGGACCAGCCGGCCGACCAGGGCACAGGATGGTACCTCGACGTGAACGACGACGCCTTGCACGGCAACAAACCCGGCGCCGACCGCCAGGTGAACGCGCCGGTGTACTGGGAATACCTCGACGACGGGGACGGCAGGCGCGGCGCGTACCTCTACTGGTTCTTCTACGCCAACGACACCTACCCTCCCGGCAGCCACGAGGGCGACTGGGAACGCATCGCCGTCCAGGTGACCGACGACAAGCCGACCGGCGTCGCGTTCTGGAAGCACGAGGCACCCGCGTGCCGGCTCGACTGGGGCAACCTCGAGTCCGCCGACGGCCACCCCGTGGTGTTCTCCGCCAAGGGCGGGCACGGTTCCTACGGACGGGAGAGCACATACTCGGTGTACGACGGCACCCAGTGGGGCACCGACGAAACCGGCAAGGGCTTCGCCTGGAACACCTCCCGCGAGGTCGTCAACGTCAAAGACCAGTCGTGGTACACCTACCACGGCCATTGGGGCAAACGCACCGCCTTCGACCTCACCTCCGGCAAAACCGGCCCCATCGACAAACACAACCTCCAGACGGCCTTCACCGACACCAAGTGCAGCCCCGGCCTCCCGCCGGGCTTCGCGCGCACCTGGAACTCCAGCCAGCCCGTCACCGACCCAGCCCACCCCAAGGAATACCGGGTCCACGTCGAACTCACGCCCACCAAGCTGATCGAGCAGCGGGCCAGCGTCTTCTACCCCGGCCTCGGCTGCGACGGCCAATGGGAACTCACCGATTCCACCCCCGACAAGGCCACCTTCCGCGAAACCCGCCGCCCCTCCACAGATGTCCGCTGCGTAGGTACCGCGACGGTCGAGCTGACGAAAACCCCGGCCGGCCTCCACTACACCCGCACGGACGACAACCAACCCACCACCGCGACGGCCGAACTGACCCCCGAATAGCCGATTGCCCTGGTGGACATCGTGCCCTGAGTGAAGGTCGCCACACTGCCTGGATGGTCAGCGTTCGTCCTCCTCGGCCCAAGGCAACGCGAATCGTTCCACCGCGACCAGCCCGTAGAACAACACAATGCTGATCATCCCCAGCAAAACCATTGCGGCGAAAGCCAAGGAGGTGTCAGCGGCGGCTCCTGACTGAACGATGACATACCCCAGCCCCGCGCTCGCCCCAACGAACTCGGCGATGACAGCGCCGATGACTGCCAGGGAGATGGCGACCTTGAGCCCCACGAAAACCTGAGGCAGCGCCCACCGCAACCGCACCTTGAAGAACTCCTGCCGCCGCGAACAAGCCAGCGACCGCAGCAACTCCACCAGTTCGGCGGGAGCCGACTTCATCCCCGAAGCCGTCGAGATCACGATGGGGAAGAAGCACACCAGCAGCACCAGGATCACCTTGGGCAGCTGGCCGAAACCCAGCCACACCACGAGGATCGGCGCGATGGCGATCTTCGGGACGGCGTTCACGGCCAACAGCAGCGGGTAGATCATGCGCTCGAGGATGGCCGACCACACGATCAGCAGCGCCACCGGCACGCCGACGACGATCGCCAACCCGAAGCCCTGCACGGTCTCCGTCATGGTCACCCAGGCCTGCTCCCACAGGAACGCCTGCTGCCCCGCGTAGGAGTCGAACACATCGCGCGGGCTGGGCAGCAGGAACCTGGGGATGGCGAAAACGATGGTGGCCAGCCACCACAGGCCGATGACGGCCACGATTCCCAGCAACGGCAACAAGATCCGGTTCACGAGCGCACGCCCCTGAACAACTCGTGCAGCTCACCGGCGGCCTTGGCGACCTCGACGCCCGGGACCCGCGGCCGGGGAACGGAAACGTCGACGATCGAGTGCACTCGTCCGGGGTGAGGGCTGAGGATGACGACTCGGTCCGCGAGGAGGACGGCTTCGTCGATGGAGTGCGTGACGAACAGGATCGTGGTCTCAAGCTCGTGGTGGACCCGTTGCAGTTCCTCGGAAAGCTCGGTCCGGGTGAGAGCGTCCAGCGCCGAGAACGGCTCGTCCATGAGCATCACCGTGGGGCTCTGGATCAACGACCGGCACAACGACACCCGCTGCCGCATCCCGCCGGACAACTCCCGCGGCAGCCGTTTCTCAAACACCCGCATACCAACGAGATCCAGGAGGTCGTGGGCGCGGCCGACGTAGCTGCGCCGGTCCAGGCCGAAGATCTCGATGGGCAGCAACACGTTCTGCAGCACCGACCGCCACGGCAGCAACGCCGGTTGCTGGAACATGAACGACACATCCCGCCGCGGCCCGGTCACCGGCACACCGTCCACAAGAACGGATCCCGAAGAGGGCTGCAGCAATCCCGAGACCAGGCGCAGCAACGTCGACTTCCCGCAACCAGAACGGCCGATCAATGTCACGAACTCAGTGGCGCCGACGGTGAGATCGATCCCGTCCAAAGCCGTGACAGAGCCGGACCGCCCAGAGAACACCTTGGTCACACCAGAAAGTGAGATCACTTGGGCGCCAATTCGAACGATACGAGGTCCGGTGCGGACACCGAGCCCGCGCGGATGGCCTCGGCGGAGACGAGCAGCTGGATGGTCGTGGAAACCCGGAGTTCGTCGATGACACCGACAGGGCGGACGTAGGGGGCCATCAGCTTCACCTCGGCTGCCGCTACCACCGGGTCTTGGGTGGGTTGGTACTTGCGGAGGATCTGGCCGGTTTCGTCCGGGTGGTCGATGGAGTACTGCAGTCCTTTGAGGAGCGCGTCCCGGAACCGTTTGACCAGCTCGGGATTCTTGGCCGCGAGGTCTTTCGAGGTGACCAGCGCGTTTCCGTACAGTTCGGGGATCAGGTCGCCGTAGGGCAGCACGACCGTCTTTCGTCCCTGCGCCGCCTTCTCGATCAGGGGTGTGCCGACCACGAACTGGCCGATCCCGTCCACCTGACCGGAAGCCAGCAGTTGTGGCAGTGCCGGGGGAGCGGATGGTACGAACTTCACCTGGTTCGGGTCGATACCGGCGGCCTTGGCGTACACCGGGAACATCAGCTGGTTGGTCGAGCCCGGCTGGTCGCCGATCTGCTTTCCGGCCAGGTCCGTGGGTTTGCTGATGCCGCGGCCGGCCAGCGTGACGATGGCGGCGAGGGACTTCTGGTGCACCATGGCGACCGCGGTGACCGGCAGTTTCTCCTTGGCGACGGTGATCGCGGTCGCGGTGAAGTCGCCGACCCCGAAGTCGGCCCGGCCGCCCGCGACCAGCTTGAGCACGTCGACGGTCGCGGTGCCCGGGGTGATGGTGACGTCGATGCCCGCGTCGGTGAAGTAGCCCTTGTCCTGGGCCACGTATGCGTAGGCGTCCCGGCCGAACGTGTTGAACGAGGTCAGGTACGAGACCTTGTCACGGGGACTTCCCTGTGGCGTACTTGTACAACCGCCCAAGATGGTGGCGGTCAGCAGGACGGCGGCGACTGGGTGGATTCTCACGGGTGCCTCCTCCCCCTTGGTGACTTTTTTCCAAACTAGAGCAGCT
>CBIMJO010000058.1:0-15361 GCA_966244135.1 uncultured Actinocrispum sp.
CCACCCATCCACCCGCAGCGAAAGGCGCCGGGCTCGGCCTCTCCATCGTCCGATCAGTGGCGCACGCACACGGCGGCCACGCCACTGCCCACCCCGGCGAGGACGGCGGACTGCTCGTCACCGTCACCCTCCCAGCTGCCGCAACGCAACCCACCTGACGCGGGCGCCCTCAGATCGCCGCGGCTGAGTCCCGTGCGCTGGTCGGGATAGCGGTGGAACTCCAGGCCGCTTCCCGTCCATGACGGGCGGACGCCGAGATGGTCGGCCAGTTGTCCGATGCATCCCGCGGCGCGCCGCAGGATGTCGCGGACCTGGAGCTCGTCGACCAACTCCGGGAACACCCGGCGAAGATCGCCATCAGCCAGCGGGATCGTCTCCACGTCAGTGAGTCAGGAGCCGACGTATTCCCCGGTGCAGATGTTGATGTAGTGATGCGGATCGAATTTGTCCCCTTGGCTGGGGAAGTACCATTCGATGGCCTGGTACATCAGCTTGCCCTTGCAGACGCCGAGGTTGAACGCCTGCACTGTTGCCTTGCGATGCGGGGCGTCGGCGACGGTGGTGCTGCGGGCATCGCTGGCCATCCCGGTCCCGATCGCGACCGGGCCACCCCATGACTGCCAGTGCACGTCGGTGACCCAGCCGGTCGGGTCGCCACCGTTGTAGATCGTCTTCGGGCGCACGGTGCCGTATCCCTCCTGGCCCCCCTCGCTCCACACGGTGCCCAGAAGCGGTTGGGGCCCCGGCGCCGGGGCCGGTGGGCGCGGCGATTTCGTGCCGGGCGCGGGGGCATCGGCTGTCGGCGCGTCCGGCGCGGACGTACCGGCCACAGGCGCGGCGGGTGCATCGGCGTGCGTGCTCGCCGTGGCGGTGCTCGTCGGAATCGGCGGCGTGGTTGCCTGGCCTGACTGCGCGGGCGACGAGTCACAGGCGGCCGCGGCCAGGCCGACCAGAATCGTCGCGGAACCGACGAGGAACGAAATCCGGGCACGCCGAAGAAACGCGGTATTCATGATGGAATTCCCCCTACTGAGCGGAACAAGCCAACCTTGTTCCCATCAACAGAGACGCGCATGCCGCCGGTTGGTTGCTGGGTGACCTGTCGCACGCCTCACATCAACAGGTCGCAGTGGTCGCCTACTGCGGAACTCGCGACTACACGAGCACCGGCGCCTGATGGTCCTCAATGGACAGATAGCTCGACGGGTGGGGAAGCGGCCCTGGCGAAGTCGCCAGGGCCGCTCCATTTCTCAGAGCCCTAGGAGTGGATGAACCCGGCCAGGTACCTGTTGGCGGAATCGCGGTCGATGACCAGATCCCAGTCGCCCCAGTAACCGAACCATCTGTAGTCTTCTCCTGGGTTGATCACGCCGTAGCCGCAACTCATCGACGGGCAGCTGTGCGCCCACCAGTACTGAGTCGAGGGTCCGAGGTCGACGCCGTATTGGTCACAGGACACAGACCAGTCCGGCGCGGCCAAAGCGTCGACGGAAACATAACCCGTGATGGGAATGCTCGAATCCCAAGGACTCGCGGTCACCACGAGGTTCCACCAGATTCCCTCGTTGTAGGCATAGCAGACCGCGGTGGCGTCACGCCCAGCGTCGATCGCATGGTAGCCGCAGCCCATCGCGGCACACTGGTGTACCCACGCGGCCGTGACCGTGCGCGTATTGGTGAGAGCGGTGGTCGCCGAGCCGACTCGGGTGAACAAGGGTGACGTGTCGGTCGACGCACTCGCCGGCGATGACAGCACGCCAATGCCCAGCGCGACCGCGGCAAGGACGACCAGATGTCGTAATTTGCGCATACGAATGCTCCCTTTCGGATTTCACAGACGAAGAAACAGCCCCAGCCCCAACGGTCAACAATCGCAGTTTATGTACCATCTAGCTCATAAACTGGTGTTGATGTCATCATCGTCTCGCACGGTATGGGTGCTGTCAACAGTTGATGCTGGGCGTACGCGTATCAACTCACGCCAAATGGACCGGTCCGGCACCGCGGATGGTCCACTATGGTGGGTGCATGGATGCTGGGCAGGCGATTTCGTTGGTAGTGGAGGAGATTCGGGCCGGTGGTCTGGACTATCCGCGGGAACACCTGATGGCGGCTCAGTTCCACGGCGGCTGGTGTGTGTACGCGCCGGAGATGATCGCCGATGGTGATCCGGCCGCTGACCTGGACGGGGAGGTGACGCGGTCGGTGTTCCTGGTGGGGGAGTGGTCCGGCCGGGTCAGCCAGATAGAGTCGTCGGCGCCGGCGGCGGACGCACGCGACTGGTTTCAGGAGGCGTGCATCTGGTTCAGCGCGGAAGAGCCCGGCAGCACGGAAAAGCTGTCCACGTCCAGCCTTCCGACAACCCCTGACTTCGGAGAGTCTCGCCAGCCTCGCCAGGCCACCGCTTATGACCGCCAGGCCCTGGACGCGTTCGCCCAAGCCCTGATGCACGAACCGGATTTCGCGGGCTGGGCGGCAGGGCGCTTGGGCGAGCTGGCCGATCTGCTCGGGGGCAGCAGCCGCCTGGTCGTCCGGCGTCAGCGGAGCGAGGCAGCCCAGCATGTCGCGCAGCTCGCGATGCCGGACGAACCCGAGGACGAAGGCCAGGCCGGGGTATGGCGGACCTGGCCCGCGGTCGATCCGGCGAGCCTGCCCGACGTCGATATCGCCGGGTGGCTGTTGATCCCGGGCGTCGCCGCGTGCGAGTACGTGGAAAGCCTTGAGTCCGAGACGGATTCGGCGACCCGTGTGGCCGACATCATCGCCGACCACGTGAACAACGCGGCCCCGTGGCGGGCCTGTGGCGTGGCCGAGCTGATGCCCCAGCTCGTCGCGTTGCGGCGCAACGACCAGCTCGATGCCGACCTGAACGCATTGCGCGGGTTGCTGGCCGACCACGATGCCGAGGGCATCCTTGACACACTCCTGCTCGCGCCATCACCCAGCGATCCGGACGTCGAGGTCTTGCTGCGTATCGCGGTCGACGCCGTCCAGCGCCAGCGCGAGATCGTCGACATCGACGCCGCTGCCACGGCCGCCTACCGCCGCATCCTTGATCGTCTCGGCCTGTTCTTCGAGAACTATGGGTACGAGGCCATGTTCGAGTGACACAGGGGTGGTAGGCGAAAACGGCTCCGGCAAGTCGACGCTGCTACGGCTGATCGTCGGGCAGGAGGTCCCGGACGACGGTGAGATCACCGTGGTCGCGGAAGGTGGGTCGGGCACCTCGGGCAGGTGCTCGCACTGCCGGACGATGCGACCGCCGGTGACGCAATCGATGCCGCTCTCGTCGAGATCCGCTTGCTGGATCAGCGGATCGCGGCCGCGGAACAGGAGCTCGGCAACGCCACTCCGGCCCAGCTGGCCTCCTACGGCGAGCTGCTCACCATGTTCGAGCTGCGGGACGGGTACTCGGCCGACGCTCACGTCGAGGCCGCAATGTCCGCGCTGGCCGGTGTGCTGTAGGCCCAGCCGGAACTGCTGCTGCTCGAACGTGTGGTTGCCGCGATCGTTGAGGTCGACGGTGACCGGCATGCGATCTCCCGCTACGGCAACGGTTATGCCGGTTACCTCGCGGAGAAGCGGGCGGCCCGGCAACGCTGGGAGCAGGCGTACGCGGAGTGGACCGGAAAGATCGCGCACTGGACCGAGTGGCGGAGCACCGCGGCGTACAACGTCGCGCCGGGCCGCCCGATCAAGGACCACAACAAGTGCAAGTACAACGGCGACGGGCGGCGCGTGCAGGCGTCGATCTCGACGCGGGTGCGCAGCGCTTCGGAACAGCTGGAGCGGTTGCGGGCCGATCCCGTGCCCAAACCACCAGAACCATTGCGTCTCAACGCATCGCTCGATGCAGCGGTGCGGGAGGTCGACCTTGTGGATCATCTCCGACGCCGAGGACGGCACCGGCCGTCTCCCCGCCTTCTACCAAGCGTGCGCCGAGGCCGGGTTCACTCCCCGGATCAAACACCACGTCGGCGACTGCGACACCATCGTTCCGCTGCTGCGCACGACGACGAGCGTGGCGATCATGCACCCACTCTGCCTGCCACCCGACGAGATCGTCGTCAAACCACTGGCCGACGCGCCCTACCGCCGGTCGGTCACCCTGAACTGGCGCCACGATTCACCGGTGGCGGCCATCATCGCGGAGCTGCACCAACGCCTTGTCGAGGCCTATCACGTCGAGATCAGCCTGCGACCCCAGTACCGGCGCTGGTGGGAAACCGTCAACGGTCCGCTGCTGGCCACAGCGCCACCGGGCGCCACCGCCCCTCGGTGCGCGGGTTCGTGAGCTCCTGTCACTTGAATCGGGCGCGCTCCTGGTGCAGGAGCCGGATTCGCTCGTCCTCGTCGGTCTTCGCCTGCTTCGCGGTGGCATCGAGCAGGTCCTCGACACGCCTGTCGATGGAGTCCAGAGCGATGCCGACCGCCCGGTAGGCACGCACCCTGACCTGGTAGTCGGCATCGCTACCCGGCAGAGTCACGTTCAGGTTCTTGATGTCCGCCGGGGAAAGTGTGCCGTGGTGCCGCACTTTCCGGTTGAGACCCGTGGCATGGTGCCGCACGGCCTGAATCCGGTTCGACACTTCACTGGCGTCCACGTCCGCCGCCGAACGGGATGCCTCATCCCTGAAGTGCGGCCGGGCCGAAGCCACCGCCTCGTCGACCCGGCTCCTCGCGGCGCCGACCAGTTTGAGCATCCACGCGCACGAGTCGCTGGCCTTCTTCCCCTTGTCCAGCCTGGCCAGGACCGCCTGATACGCCGGGTCGCACCGCTTCAGTCCGTTGTGGATGAGTTCTTCGATCTCCTTCTGCTTCGCCACCGACCTCAGGTCCTCCCGCCGGAGTCTGCGTCCACTGCGGCGGGTTTCCCGGCGCAGTGACCGAGCCTGTTCGCAGATCTGCCGATCCCCACCAAGCCACAACAGAATCGTGTGCCGATCCCGCAGCCATGAGGCGGATTTCACCTCCTCGATGTCGTTCTCCGCACTGACCAGGGTCCGTCGCGTTTCGGTGCGCACGGCTTCGAGCCGGTTGATCTCATCTTGTATTTGCTGGGCCTGGTTCTCGTATTTCTCGCTGAGCACGACGCCTCCTCGATGAGCGGCAACCGGCGCACCGTAGTCCGACCCGCCGCGCACCTCGGCGTCAGATGACACAGATACCCCTGCCGAACCGGGCGGCCGAAATGCCGCCCGGTTCGGCGTAGATGGGTCAGTGACTGTAGGACTCGGCGTACTTGACGCCGGGGACACCGAGGCCGGTCACGTTGTCGTAGCCGGTCGTGGCGGTGAGGGCGCCGTTGATTCCGGTGCTGTACAACCGTTTCACGATCGGGCTGTTCGGGTCTTGGGGATTGGTGTAGTCGTTGCGGGCCAGGCTGTATTGGGTGTCGACGATGTCGCGGTAGGCGGCGGTTCCGTATCGCGCGTAGAGCTGGAAGTTGGCGAAGCCGATCGGCGCGCCCTGTGCTTGCTGGGCCAGCGCTTGGATTCCGGCGATCAGCGGGCTGGACAGGCTGGTGCCGCCCAGACGGGTCTGGTGGAACCGGGCCACGCCATCGACGTCGAGCTGGGTGAAGCCGACCTTCATGCCGGTGCTGGAGTCGGCGAGGGCGGAGATGTCCGGCACGACCCGCATGGGGTAGGCCGAGGTGCTGCCGTCCGGCAGGGTGGTGGCGAGCTTGGCCGGCACCACGCCCGCCTGGTAGGCCGGTTGCCGGTGCTGGATGCTGGTCCCGCCACCGGATCCGCCGGTGAACGCCGTGGGATAGCCGTCCCGCGGCGCGGGTGCCCAGCTGGTGCCGTCGGGTGTCATGGTCGAGCGGACCACGTTCCACGCCGTCTCGACGACGCGGTTGCCGGACTGGTCCAGACCGAGGTTGGTGCCGCCGACTGCTGTCACCCAAGGGCTTTCCGGTGGGTAGTTGGTCTGCTTGCGGGTGGAGCCGTCGGCCTGGCCGATCGGCGTCGCGGGATCCTCGTAGCCGCCGTCGCCGGAGGAGTAGTAGATCCCGATGCCCTGCACGGCGGCCCGCTGGAAGACCTGTTCGAAGGCCTGCCGGACGGCGTCGGCGGGCGGTTCGGAGCCGATTCCCCACGAGTTGGTCACCAGGTCGGCCAGGTGCTCGTCGACCGCGCGGTTCAGCGCGTCGATCAGGCTCGTCGTCTCGCAGTCCTTGGCGCCGATGTACGCGATGTCCGCGTCCGGGGCCATGGTGTGCGCGGCCTCGATGTCCAGCGCCTCCTCGGGGTAGATCACGTTGGCGTCGCTGCCGTAGCAGACCGGCGACCCGCCCGGTGTCGTGTACTGCTTGAGCTGGCCCGGCCGGAAACCCTGGAAGTTGTGTTTGTTGTAGTAGGCCGCGAGGTCGGCTTCGATGGTCGGCGAGGCGTACGGGTCGAGGACCCCGATGGTCACGCCCTTCCCTGTGAGCTTGCTGCGGTCCAGACCATAGGCCTTGCGCAGTTCCTGCGGTCCGTAACCACAAGGCGTCCACGGCACGACCTGACCGTCGACCGGCGGCCGGTCGGTGGCCTGCTTCTGGCCCCAGTAGTCGGAACACGGCTCCGCGCGGTAGATCGCGCCAGGCGGCCCGAACGGATCGCTGGTGGCCGCCACGGCTTCGGCGTGCTGCGGCCGGACCTGGCGCATGGCCGGGTCGTCCAGACCGATCACACTCAGGACGGCACCGGTGAGCTGCGCGGGAACGGTGACCGGGCCATCGGGCGCACGGTGCACCCCGGTGGCGTCAGCGTAGTTGTGCAGCGTGACGTCGAATGCGCGTTGTGCTTGCGCCACAGTGCCTTTCGCGCTCACATAGTGTTCGTCGACGTTGGTGACAGTCAGCCCGGTCGATTTCAGCCAGGAGGCCACCGCCTCCGCCTGCGCGGGTGTCGGACCGAACCGCTCGGCCACCTCCGCGGCCGTCAGGAAATGGCGGAAGGCGGCGTTTCTCGGGTCGGAGACCGCTTGCGCGTAGGCCGTCAGCCCCTGCGGATCGCGTCCCGCCAGGTACACCCGGATATCGTCCACAGTGGACCCAGGATCCAGTGCGCCGCGATCGGCCGCCGCCGACGCCCAGCCGGGCCGGGCGTCGGCGATCATCGTGCGGGCGGCCGCGGACGCCGTGCACACCGAAGCCAGCAGAACCGGCCCGGTCAGAGCGGCGACAATCGCGGCACGTCTGTTCAATCGCAGTTTCAAGGAAACCCCCATCGTCGCTGTGCGATGCGGGCACACCTTCCCAGATCCGCCGCCCTTTTGGCCAGAGTTTCACCAATTCTTCAGCGGTGCGCAATTGCCGTCGACCGGCTGACCGGCAAAGACATTCCGATGAAAGAGTTGTGCAATTCCGGTCTGAAACAATGGCCCTTTGTGGCGCGCGTTTCGGGTTACGGCGTCGTGGCGATGAGCCGTTCGCGGAAGAATTCGAGCACGCGGTCGACGCCTTCCTGCTGCCGGTGCTCGGTGAGCATCGAGTGCTGCTTACCGGGGAACTCGACAGCGATGAACTTGTCGCCGAGCTGCTCGCGCAGGGTGTCGAACCGTGTTCCGACGACCGGGTCGCCGGTGAACCGCAGGCCGAGCACCGGGCAGCCCGCTGCCGTCTTGGCCTTGACCTTGGTCAGGTCGGTGGGGGACAGGTCCAGGGCGGCGCCGCGCGTCTTGCCGAGGGGGAACGGGACCGACGGCTGGGCGAGCACCGGCGCCACGACCGGCGCGTCGGCCATCATCGCCAGCGCGAAGCCACCGGTGAAGCACATGCCGAGAGCGCCGACGCCTGGTCCGCCCAGTTCGTCGTGCAGGGAACGGGCCAGAGCGCGCAGCCAGTCCGCGATCGGCGATGTCCGGCGGAGGCCGATCTTGGTGAACTCGCTGCGCACACACAACCGGCCCATCGTCGCCAGCGCGTAGCGGCCTGTCGCCGGCCGGCCGGGTGTGCCGAACAGGGACGGCATCAGGACGGTGAACCCGGCGTCCACCACCTCCTGCCCGAAGGCGAGGACCTTGTCGGTGAGGCCAGGCACCTCGTGCACGACGATGACGCCCGGCCCCTCTCCCTTCCGGTAGACCGGAAACCTGTGGGTACCGTCGTCGAATTCGGACAGTGCCCACGAATCGAGCTCGGACATCGGCTCACTCCTCACCGCTGGACCATGGTGCGGATGATCGTGCCACGAGCGTCACGTGGAGGCGCGCACATAGGTGAGGTCGCGTGTGGAGCGTGTCCACAGCACGTCCGGGCAGTCGAGTCCTTCGGCCGCCAGTTGCCGTTTGACGACCTTGAAGGTAGAGGTCCGGGGGAGTTCCCGGACTGTGCGCACGTACTTGGGCACCTGTTTGGGGCCGAGGTCCGGCTGGGCCGCGAGGAAGCGTCCGAACTCGGTGGGGCTCAACGGGGTTCCGTTGGTGACGATGGCGGCCATCACCTGGTCGCCGGTCATCGGATCGGGCACCGCGTAGACGGCGGCGTCGGTGATCGCCGGATGCCGCAGCAGAATCCGTTCGATCGGCGCGGTGCCGAGGTTCTCGCCGTCGACCCGCAGCCAGTCGCCGAGCCGGCCGGCGAAGTAGCAGAACCCTTCGGCATCAAGGTAAGCCAGGTCGCCGGTGTGGTACTGACCGCCGCGCAGCCGATCGGCGTCCGCTCCGGGATCGCGGTAGTACCCGGCGAACCAGCCCGCGCCGGCCGTGTTGACCATTTCACCGACGGCCTCCTCGGCGTTGAGCAGGCGGCCTTCGGCGTCGAACCGCGCGGGCGGGCACGGCCGGCCGGTCTCCGGGTGCAGGATGGCCACGTCGTCGGTGAGCCGGCCGAGCGAGGTGGGCGGCGTGTCGTCGGTACGGGAGAAGCCCACGCCACCCTCGGTGGACCCGAACGCGTCGATGACCTTGCAGCCGAAGCGTTCCGCGAACGCGGTCAGATCGGCCCCGGCGCCTTCGTTTCCGTAGACCAGGCGCAGTGGATTGTCCTTGTCGTCCGGATGTGCGGGAGTGGCGACCACATAGGACAGTGGCTTGCCGACGTAGTTCGCATACGTCACGCCGAACTTCCGTACGTCAGGCAGGAAACCGGATGCGGAGAACTTCCGCCGCAGGGCGACGCCCGCACCCGCGGCGAGCCCGACCGCCCACCCGGCCATGATGGCGTTGGAGTGGAACATCGGCATCGAGACGTACACCGTGTCCCGCGCCGACAATCGAAAACGGTCCGCCAGCATCCAGCCGGGGAACGCGATCTTGCCGTGCGTGCACCGAACGGCCTTCGGGTCGCCACTGGTGCCTGAGGTGAAGATCAGCATGAGCAGGTCGTCCGCGGCGACGGGCGCCGGATCGAGCGGTGCGCTCGCCGGTCTCGGCCACGATTCCAGCTCCTGGACGTCAATCCCGTTGAGTGTCAAGCCTTCCAGGAGCGGCAGGTACTTCCGTTCGGCGAGCACGAGCCGGCAGTCCGCGAGCCGGATGTCGCGAGCGAGGGCCTCGCCTCGCCGGGTGGGATTGAGCCCGACCAGTACCGAACCGGAGAACGCGCAGGCGCCCAGCAGGAACGAGAAAGCCGGCACGTTGTCGGCCAGGATCCCGACGTGGGGCGGAACACCGGGACGCAACGCCGTCCGCAGCGCAGCCGCATACCGCGCCGACACCCGGACGTGCTCGGCCCACGAGTAGAACTCGTCCTCAAACCACAACCCGCGGTGTTCGTCCTCGGCACGGGCCAACAGCAGCTCGGTCACCGTCGGCACATCCACCGATCCACCTCCACGCACCGGACCCACAAGTAGAACGTGTTCTAATTGACGGTACATGGCGGGGCGGGGACACGAAAGCGCTGGACTCTGTGTGATCGCCAGGATCGGGCGACGACTCGGCAACACCGCAGGTCGGCGGGGTTTCTGTTACAGCCAGCCGCGTCGTTCCGCGAGGCATCCCGCCTGGAAGCGGGTGGACACACCGAGGTCGTTCATCAGGCGCTGAAGCCGTCGGTACGTGGTGCGGGTGCTCCAGCCGTTGGCGCGGGCGATGGCGGTGTCGGTCAGGCCGGCCATCATCATGGCGAGCAGGGACCGGGTCTCGTCGTCCGGGCCGGAACCGCCGTCGAGCGCGGTCGCGTCGAGTGGGGCGGCCTGGGCCCATTCGCCTTCGAACAGGGCTTCGAGCGCGGTCAGCAGCGGCGAACGCCGGACGAGGTAGGCGACCTGGAGCCCGCTCCGGCTGAGGTCGAACGGGATGAGGGCGTCCTGGTCGTCCCGGATGATCAGCTTGATGGGCAGGCTCCTGCGGGTCCGGGCCTGCTCGCCGCCGCGCACGGCCGGGAGGATGTCCCGCTCCAGTTTCATGGGCCAGTTCAGGGCGTCGGCGCTGTAGATCACGCGGTGTGCGACGCCGTCGTCCTGGTGCCGGGCGATCTGCGCCTGGGTGTTCCTGGCGGCGCCCTCGCCGCCGGGGCTCTCGTAGTACGGCGGTGTGTCGAACACGCGGACCTGTTGGCGGGCTTCGGATTCCATGTGGGCGACGGCCGCGGCGATGGTCTCCCGGTCGGTCAGCTGCTCGATGACCAGTTCGGGGCTCGTGCGGTTGGCGCTGCGGTGGATCTCCGACAGGGAGTGCACCTTGGCGCGGGCCGCGCTCAGTTCCCGCTCCCGCAGCTGCACGAGCTGGTTGATCGCGATGTCCGGGGGAGCCGCCAGATAGCGCGACGGGCGACCGCTCCGGGCCACCAGGTGCTTGGCCACCAGAGCGGACAGGATCCGGTGCAGGGGACCCGCCGGGGTCGCCAGGTGATCGGCGAGAGCGGTGATCGTCGATCCGGGCAGGGCGACCAGCGCCTCGTAGACCCGCTCCTCGTCGGCGGACAACCCCAGTACGGCGAGTTCCATGCGACAGTCTTACCCCGGCGTGTCGAGGTTGTGCCAGGTGGCAGTGAGCAGCCAGCCGATCACCTTGTGGCCGGGTGTTGCCGCCTGGCACTGTTCGGCCATTGGAGTGACAGCGTTTTCGCTGCCCTCCCCCTGTGCAGAAAGGAATCCCGTCGTTGAGAACCTCTCGTGGGCGCCAGGCCATCGCGACGGCCGCGTGCCTCGCGTCGTCACTCGTCTCGATAGTGGTTGCCGGGCCGGCGGTGGCCTCTCCCAGCGGTTCCTTGGCAGGCAACGCCCCAGTGGGCCACACCGTCACGCTGATCACCGGCGACGTGGTCACCGTCAACGCGACGGGAACGGTCTCGGTGAAGGCGCCGGACGGCGGGCCCGCCAACGCGAGAATCCTGGAATCGGCGGGCGACCTGTTCGTCTTCCCGTACTCGGCGTTGTCCTTCGCCGCCAAGGGGATGCTCGACCGGCGGCTGTTCAACGTCACGGACCTGATCGCTGACGGCTACGACGACGCACATCGGGACAACCTCCCGTTGATCGTCTCCTACGGAACCCAGTCGGCAGTGGCCCGCGTGAACACCCCGCCTGCGGGATCGGCGATGGTCCGGCCGCTCGCGAGTGTCGATGGCGCGGCCGTCACCGCGGCCCACGCGCAGGCGCGGGACTTCTGGGCGGGTGTGACGGGCGGGGCGGCGACGTCATTCGCGGCGGGCGAGCCGGCCCCGTCGTTCACCAACGGCATCAAGCAGATCTGGCTCGACGGCAAGGTGTACGCGGACTTGGCCGAGTCGGTGGCGCAGATCGGCGCACCCGCGGTCTGGGCCGACGGCGACACCGGGCAGGGTGTCGAGGTCGCGGTCCTCGACACGGGCGTGGATGAGGCCCATCCCGATCTGGCGGGGCGTGTCGTCGACAGCCGCAGTTTCGTGCCTGGCGAGGATGTCAAGGACGTGCACGGCCATGGCACCCATGTCGCGTCCACCATCGCCGGTTCGGGCGCCGCGTCGGGTGGCGCTGAGAAGGGTGTCGCGCCGGGCGCTCGGCTGCACATCGGCAAGGTGTTGTCGAACTCCGGTTCCGGCAGCGACTCGGAGATCCTCGCCGGCATGGAGTGGGCGGCGGGCGAAGCGCACGCCAAGATCATCAACATGAGCCTGGGCACCCGGGAACCGTCCGACGGCACGGATCCGATGTCGCAGGCGGTGAACCGGCTCAGCGCGCAGACCGGTGCGCTGTTCGTGATCGCCGCGGGCAACACGTCCGGCTCGGGCACCGTCGGCTCGCCCGGTGCCGCCGACGCGGCCCTCACTGTGGGCGCGGTGGACAGCGGCGATCACCTCGCCGACTTCTCCAGCCAGGGGCCACGAGCCGGCGACGGCGCGCTCAAGCCGGAGATCACCGCGCCCGGTGTCGACATCCTGGCCGCGCGGTCGCAGTACACCGCGGAGGGAGCGGGTTTCTATCAGACGATGAGCGGGACCTCGATGGCCACTCCGCACGTGGTCGGCGCCGCGGCATTGCTTGCCGCGAAGCACCCCGAACTCACCGGCACCCAATTGAAAGACCTGCTGACCAGCACGGCCAAACGGACTCCCGATTACAACGCATTTCAGGCCGGTAGCGGCCGCGTGGACGTGGCGACCGCCGCCCGCTCCGGGATGTTCGCTTCCGCCACCGCGTACGCGGGGCAGAACGAGCCGGGCCCGGTCCAGCGGCCGGTGACCTACACCAACCTCGGTGCCGCGCCAGTGACCCTGGCCCTGTCAGTCGCGGCGCCCGGCGTGCCGGCGGGAGTCTTCCGGCTCTCGAGTGACCGGGTCACTGTGCCCTCGCATGGCACCGCCGCGATCACCCTGACCATCGACCCGAAGGCCGCGGGCGCGTCCGACGGCCTTAGCGCCCAGATCCTGGCCACTGGCCAGGACAATGCGCTCGCCGCGCACACGGCGGTCTCGGTCGGCGCGGTGACCCACAAGATGACCATCAACGTGAAGGACGCGACCGGCAAACCCGGTTACGCCTTCGTCATGCTGCTCAGGGCAGGCGATCCGAACCCGATCCCCGTCCCGGTCGATGGCAGCGCGACCTTCTACATGCCCAAGGACCAGTACTCGGCGCTCGGTTACATGGTCGTGCCCGGCGCTCACGGCCCGCGCTCGCAAGGAATCGCGCTGCTCGGCGATCCCGACGTCTCCTTCGACTCCGACCGCACGATCACGCTGGACGCCACCCGGGTTCGGCTGGTCGACGAAACCACCCCGCAGCCCGGCGTTCCCAGCTACCTGCGGCTCGAATACTCGCGGATGCTCAACAAGGACGGCCGCTGGCACGACTTCAGTCTCGCTGACGTCGGCTTCGACAGCCTGTGGGTCCAGCCGCAGGGCAAAGTGACGCACGGCGACTTCATTGTCGGTGCCAGGTGGCGCAAAGAGCAGCCGGCGCTGACGGTGTCCGTGCGAGGCAACGACTACACGGACGTGCTCCGGCAGGCAGGCGTCACGCCGCTCGCCGACGGAACCCGGACCTTCCCACTCGTCTTCGCGGGTGACACGGCGCTCGCGGGCGTCAACGCGCGAGGCAAGGCCGTCGTGACACGTCGCACTGCGTCGGTCAGCCCGGCCGAGCTGGCCAAGGCGGCGGCCGACGCAGGCGCCAGGCTGTTGCTCGTGGTCAACGACAGGCCGGGTCGCCAGAGCCTGTTCTTCGGGCCGACCACCATTGATGTCGGACTGCTGAGCCCGGACGAAGGTGAGAAGCTCATCGCCCAGGCCCAGCAGCGGGATGCGGTGCTGCGCGCCGAGTCGCATCCGGCACCGTCCTATGTGTACGACCTCATGCACACCTGGCAGAACGAGCTGCCCAAGGACATGGTCGTGCACGCGTCGAACAAGAACCTCGCCCGCATCGACGAGACGTTCGCCGGCCCGGCCGGCGGCGGCCGGGGTGAGGAATGGCGGTACGACTTCCCGGCGTACTCGGAGTGGGGGATCGGCAACTACGTCCCGTTCGCCACCGGCAGCCGCCGGACGGACTGGGTGAGCACAGATGGCGCGAACCGTTGGGGCCACGAGGCCATGGACGGGGTGCTGGGCGAGTGGGGAGTCCGCCGGAAGTACGAACCCGGCAGCGTCTCGGGCGACGAGTGGTTCAAGCCCCTACAACGCCCGTACCTCAACAACAACTACCTCGGACCGACGCGCACGGGCAACGAGATGCGCGTCGACGTTCCGGGATATGGCAACTCCGACCACGTTGGCTCGCTGATGGACTTCCAGCACGCGAACCAGACCACGACCCTGTATCAGGGCAACAACCGGCTTGGCAGTGCCGCCAACGGACTCATCATGTATCCCACCGTGCCCACCGCCGATCCGCAGCGGTATCGCCTGGTCGTCGAGAACCAGCGGGACGCGTCCGTCAGCCCGTACTCGTCCTCGACCACGACGGCGTGGACGTTCACCTCCGCCGCGCCGAAGGTCTCCGGGCAACGGGATCTGTTGCCACTGCTGCAGATCCGCTATGACATCCAGCCGGACGACTCCGGTTCGGTGTCCCGGGACTCCCGGTTCGGCGTCACCGTCGAGCAGCGTGCTCCCGTGTCGGTGGGCCTGGTCGAAACGAAGGTCGCGGGAGGCGGTTCCCCTGGCAGGCCACGAGTCGAGGTGTCCTACGACGACGGCGCCACGTGGACGAGGCTGACCGAGGACCGCCGAGGCTCCTACCGGCTTGACGCACCCAGGAAAGCCCGTTTCGCCTCCCTGCGGGTGACCGCGACCGACTCCGCCGGGAACTCGGTCGACCAGACGATCATCCGCGCGGCCGGCCTCCGCTGACCCGGTGCGGCCCGTCCGGCGCGGGACGGGCCGCACTCACCCATTGACGGAACCCGCGACTGCACGCCTCCACTTGGGCACCAGCTTGCCGCTTCAGTTGCTCCAAACCTCCTTGGCGTACGTCGCCAAGGTGCGCGGTGCGTTTCCGGTGAGCTGGTGGAAGTCGTTGGTGACCGAGGCGAACATACCGGTCCTGATCAGCTCGAAGAGATACATCATGTGGTCGACCCAGGCATCCGGGCGGCCGGACCTGGCGAAGTGCGCGCGGTGCTCGGTGAGTGTGGCGTCCAGGTGCCGGATGGGGCGGCCGGATGCCTTGGCCAGTGTGTCCGCCACCTCGCCGAAGGTGACCGAATCCGGTCCCGTGAGGGTATAGCTGCGTCCGTGGTGGCCGTCTTTGGTCAGCACGGTGACGGCGGCGTCGGCGAGATCGCGGGTGTCGGCGAAACTGATCCGGCTGTCTCCGGCGCCTGCGTACAAGTCGTCGGTGTCGCGCAGTGCCTTGGCGAAGACCCACTCGTCCTCGTCGAAGTTCTGCACCCGGAGTTCCCACTGGTAATTGATGATGTCCCAGCCGAGGCGCAGCTCGCGCATCAGGTCGCGCCAGCCGATCGCGGTGTCGTAGTCGTTTGCGTCGGTTTGTTCGCCGCC
>CBIMJO010000059.1:0-15225 GCA_966244135.1 uncultured Actinocrispum sp.
CGTCAGCCAGGCGGACCACCAGTGCCCGGGTCAGCGGGCCACGGCTCAGATCGAACGGCCGCCGCAGCTCCTCCTCGATGACCTCCACCGAGTCGGTGAACCGCAATGGGATCTCGCCGTGTGCGGCGATCCGCTGCACACCGTCCACAGTGGTCCGCAGCGCTTCGTGCCGCTCCACCAGAACCGCCAGCGCCGACCGGAGCCTGTGCACATCGAGCGGCCCGGACAGGCGCAGGCCAATGCCTGTGTTGCCAGCGGTCCGGTCCCCGGTCACGTCATGCTGGAACCAGAGGCGTTGCTGCGCCGGGGAAAGCGGGATCACCCCGCCGCGGTCCGAGCGTTCGATCGCCGTGGCCTGCGCGGCCGCGGGCACAAGCGGGGCCAGGCCCGCGATCGTCCTCGCGTCGAACACCGCCCGCACGGGCAGTTCGATGCCCAGCTCGGTCCGCAACCGGGACAGCACCCGGCCGCTGAGGATCGAGTCCCCGCCCAGCGCGGCGAACTCGTCCTCGACGCCCACCCGGTCGACGCCGAGCACGTCCGCCCAGATCCGAGCCAGCAAACGTTCGGTGTCGGTTCGTGGCTCGACATGCCCGTCGGTGACGGCCACCGGCTCGGGCAGCGCGTCCCGGTCCAGCTTCCCGTTGGGGTTCAAGGGGAATGCATCCAGTACGACGAACGCCGACGGAACCATGTGCTCCGGTAGCACCGCGGCCACCCAGGAACGCAGGTCCGCGGGCTCGGTCCTGGCGACGACGTACGCGACGAGCCGCTTCAGCCCGGACTTGTCCGTGCGGGCCACGACGACGGCTTCGTCCACATCGGAATGCCTGCGCAGCACCGACTCGATCTCGCCGGGTTCGATCCGGAAGCCGCGGATCTTGACCTGGTGGTCCGCGCGGCCGCCGAACTCGATCACGCCGCCGTCGGTCCACCTGACCACGTCCCCGGTCCGGTACATCCGCGATCCGGGGTCACCGAAGGGGTTCGCCACGAACCGGGACGCGGTCAGTCCAGGGCGGTTGAGGTATCCCCGCGCCAGGCCGATGCCGGATACGTAGAGCTCGCCGGGTTCACCGATGCGGACCGGCTGGAGCCTCTCGTTCAGCACATGGGTCTGGGTGTTCCAGATCGGGCGGCCGATCGGCGGCGGATCCTCGCTGGGGACAAGCGGGTCGCTCCAGGTCGAGACGACCGTGCACTCGGTCGGGCCGTACGCGTTGATCATGTGCCGCCCTGGTGCCCACGCCCGCACCAGGTCGGCGTTGCACGCGTCGCCGCCCACGATCGGGGTTCTGAAGTGCGGCAACGCCTCGATCAGCGGCCGCGGCACGGTGGCCAGCGCGACCGGTGGGATCAGCGCGTGCGTCACCCGTCCGCGCGCGAGCACCTCGGCCAGCTGTTCGCCCAGCAATGGGCCGGGTGGCGGAACGACGAGTGCGGCACCCGCGGGCAGCGACATGCACAGTTCGAGTACGGAGGCGTCGAACGAGGGTGACGAGAACTGCAGGACCCGGTCGCCGGGCCGGACCTGGAACCGGTCGATCTCGGCGGCGGAGAAGCTCGCCAGGCCGCGGTGGGTGACGACGACACCCTTCGGGCGCCCGGTGGAGCCGGAGGTGTAGATGACATAGGCGGGATGATCTGGTGACACGTCGACGGCAGGCGGGGTGCTGGGCTGCAGCTCGATCGCCGGGTCGTCGACCGCGATCGAGCCGGGCAGGTCCCCGGTCCCGGTCAGGATCAGCACCGGGCTCGCGTCGGTGAGCATCATGCTGATGCGGTCGGCCGGATAGTCCGGGTCGACCGGCAGGAACGCCGCGCCGGCCTTGAGCACGGCCAGCTGGGCGACCACGATGTCGACCGAACGGGGCAGCAGCAGCGCGACGATCCGCTCCGGGCCGGCGCCGCGCTGGACCAGCAGGTGAGCCAGCCGGTTCGCCCGGGCAGATAACTCTCCGTATCGGATCGCCTCGTGGTCGCGCCACAGCGCGGGCAACCCCGGTGTACGTCTTACTTGACGTTCAAACATTTGTGAAAATGTGGAAACGGGTATCGGCCTCGCGGTCGCGTTCCACATATCGGGAACGATTCCCCCCGTTTCGGGCACGGCATTATCCATCAGCATGACGGGTCCCCCTTCATGCGTGAGCGTGTTTACCTATGGATTCAATTTGTAGAACGAGCAGGTGTTGGAGAGGTTACGCGCGACGGCGGATATATTTTCAGCAGCGGACCGCGAGCCTGCCATTGATCTGAATTCGATCAATGGCGCCGGAGTCCCGGTCAACGAGACACCGGCCCGCGTACATGGACTGACCGGTCAGGATATCCCGCATCGAGAATGTCACACCAGCGTGAAAAGTGATCAAGGCCTGCGGGTCGTCGTCGACCGCGAGCACCGGCCCATCCGGTCCCGCGGTGATCGAATAGTCGAGATCACCATTTCGGTAACGGCCGAAACAACTGTCCGGCGGCGGCACGGACGTCGTTGGTATATCCATCAGCGCGCCGCTGGCCACGGTGAGGCCCTGGCCCGCGAGCTCGGCGACCAGGTCGGTCCACAGCGAGGCGCCGGTGCTGGCGTTGCTCGTCAGCGCCACGACCACCTTGTTCACCGGGTCGATCCGCAGCTGGCACCAGGTGCCGTCGGCGGTGCCGTCGTGGCCCGCCCAGTCGTCGAACAGGGCGAGGCCCAGGCCCCAGCGGTCGGCCAGCCCGAACGCGTCGGCGGCGGGCTCGGGACGGCGCATTTCCGCGGCGGCCTCGGCGGGCAGCACGGACGCACCAATGTCCAGGTGGGCCAGGCCGAAGGTGACCAGGTCGGCGGCGCTGGCCGCGATGGCCCCGGCCGGCGCCTCGGCGATCGTGAGGTTCTGGGTGACCGGGCGCGTGCGGCCGTCCGCGCCGACGGCGTGACCGGCGGCGATCGGCCTGGTCGTGGCGGCCTCGGGGTCGATCACGAACGCCGGGGTGATGCCGAGCGGCCGCAGCAGCACCGACTCCATCGCGGCCCACCAGGACATCCCGGTGACCTCCTCGATCAGCCGTCCGACCAGCACGAACCCCGCGTTCGAGTAGGAGAACGCGCGGCCCGGCGGCTGGATGAGCCGCAGGCCGCTGATATAGCGGCGCATCGACGGGCCACCGTCGGGGCCCGACTCGAGCCCACTTGTGTGGCTGAGCAGCTGCCGCAGCGTGAGCGCGGCGGCTGCGGGGCACTCCGGCACGTACTCCCCGACGGGTTCGTCCAGCTCCAAGTCGCCATCGGCGACCAGGATCATCGCCACCGTGGCGGTGAACGCCTTGCCGATGGACCCGATCGGGAAGGCCAGGTCACTGGTGACCGGCCGCCCGCTGCCGTACTCCGCCTCACCGGCCACGGCCGCGGTCCGCCGTCCATTTCTATATACGGCGAACTGCGCGCCCGGCACCCGCCGGGCTCGCGCCAGCGAAGCGAACGAGGCGGGCAGTTCGGTGCCCGCCACCCCCGATAATCCCCCCGCGCGGCCTGATACCGGCACGGATTTGACCCTTTCCCCTGGTTTCCATGATCGCGACTCCCATTCGCGATCGGTGTCCACGGTCCCACACATTGCAACCGATCGCATTCCAGCCCATACCGCCATTGGGGGCGACTAAAGAGACGGCAAATCCCGCCGGTCATCGACGCCGGCCATGGGGTTGGCGGTACGGAAACGTAGGATCGTGCGAAATACCCCTTCTGGCGGCGTTTGATAACAGCGGATCATGGGCACCGGCACCAAGATCGCCACTGCGCGTGACACCATCGTCTCGATCTGCGGGGATGTTACAGATAAATCGTGGCTATGCCTCCACCGCCACAGTTCATGGACCGAACAGTGGATTGCGTCTCACCGGCTGGGAAGCGCCGTCCTGCGCGCTTATTGACCAGCCAGTAGGGTCGCGAAATGACGGGGATCAGCCATTCCAGCGTCGTGGACGCTCCGCTGGCCGAGGTGTTCGCCTGGTTCGGCCGGCCGGGCGCCTTCCGGCGGCTCGCCCCGCCGTGGCAGCCAGTGAGCATCGTCGAGGAGGCCGGGTCCTTGCGGGACGGTCGCGCGGTGCTCGCCCTGCCCGGCGGACTGCGGTGGTCGGCGAGCCACCAGGCCGACGGCTACGACCCGCCACGCCGGTTCGTCGACAAGCTGACCACGCCGGTGCTGTCGGAAGTGTTGCGGTGGAAGCACATTCACCAGTTCGCCCCGGCCGGGCCGGACCGGACGCTGGTCACCGACACAGTGGACAGCCGCGTGCCGGCCTTCGCGCTGCGGGCCATGTTCACCTACCGGCACCGGCAGCTCGCCGACGACCTCGCCGCGCATGCCCGGTATCGCAGCGATCCGTTGACGATCGCGGTGACCGGTGCGAGTGGACTGATCGGCACCGCGCTGACCTCGTTGCTCACCACCGGTGGACACCGCGTGATCCGGTTGGTGCGGCGTCCGTCGCGTCATGCCGGCGAACGCCAGTGGCAGCCGGATGATCCCTCAGCCGACCTTTTGTCCGATGTGGACGCTGTGGTGCATCTGGCCGGGAAGTCCATCGCGGGCCGGTTCACCGAGTCGCACAAGCAAGGCCTGCGAGCCAGCCGGATCGGGCCGACGGGCAAGCTCGCCTCCGTCGCTACCCGTTGTGGCGTCAAGGTTTTCGTGTCCGCGTCCGCGATCGGCCACTACGGGCCGGACCGCGGCGACACGATGCTGACCGAGGAAAGCCAGCGTGGCGACGGGTTCCTCGCCGACCTGGTCGCCGACTGGGAGGCCGAGGCGGCCTCCGCCGATCTGCGATCGGTGTCCGTGCGGACCGGGATCGTGCAGACCCCGCGCGGTGGTGTGCTCGGGTTGCAGTACCCGCTGTTCTTCGCCGGGCTGGGCGGCCGGCTCGGGTCCGGCTCCCAGTGGCTGTCGTGGATCGGGATCGACGACCTCACCGACATCTACCTCCGCGCTATCGTCGACCCCACGTTGCACGGTCCGGTCAACGCGGTCGCCCCCGAACCGGTGCGCAACGCCGACTACACCAGGACTCTCGCCGAGGTGCTGCGCCGACCGGCGATCCTTCCCGTGCCCGCACTGGGTCCCCGGCTGCTGCTGGGCGACGACGGCGCTCGTGAACTGGCACTGGCCAGCCAACGAGTCGTCCCGCGAAAACTGGAGCAGACCGGTCACGTATACCGGCAACCGAAGCTGGAACCCGCCCTCCGGCACCTGCTCGGTAGGGTGAACGCATGATCCGTTGCGCGGTGCTGGACGACTACCAGGGTGTCTCGATGGCGATGGCCGACTGGTCGGTGCTCGCCGGACAGGTCGAGGTGACCGTGCACCAGGAGCACTTCGCCACCGAGGACGAGGTCGCCGAAGCCCTGCGCGACCAGGAGATCGTGGTGATCATGCGGGAACGCACCCCGTTCCCGGCCAGCCTGTTCGCGCGCCTGCCGTCGTTGCGCCTGCTGATCACCAGCGGCATGCGCAACGCCTCGGTCGACCTCGCAGCCGCTGCCTCGGCCGGGGTGACCGTCTGCGGGACCGGGAGTACATCCGAAGCGCCGGTGGAGCTGACGTGGGCGCTGATCCTCGGGCTGGCGCGGCACATCGTGACGGAGAACACGGCGTTGCGCGCCAACGGGCCGTGGCAGAGCACGGTGGGCACTCTGCTGGCGGGCAAGACATTGGGGCTGATCGGGTTCGGCAAGATCGGCGTGAAGGTGGCCCGGGTCGCTCGGGCGTTCGGCATGGATGTCGTGGCGTGGAGCCAGAACCTCACCGCGGATCGCACCTCGGCCGAGGACGTGCAATTGGCCGCGTCGAAGGAGGACCTGCTCGCGTCGAGCGATGTCGTGTCGGTGCACGTGGTGCTGAGTGACCGCACGCGGGGGCTGCTCGACGCGGATGCGTTGAAGCTGATGAAGCCCTCCGCGCTGTTGGTCAACACTTCCCGGGCGGCCATTGTCGACCAGCAGGCGATGGTGACCGCACTGCGGGAGGGCTGGATCGCCGGAGCGGCCGCGGATGTGTTCGAGACCGAGCCGCTTCCGTTTGATGACGTGCTGCGGACCGTGCCGAACTTCCTGGCCACACCACACCTTGGCTACGTCACCGACGCCAACTACAGCATCTACTTCCGTGAGGCAGTGGAGGACATCCAGGCGTTCCTCGCCGGGGCGCCGATCCGGACGTTGTAATAGTCCATAGTGGAGCAAGGAACCGAGACCTACCCGGGAGTCGAACCCGGCGCCGACGCTTTTGCAGAGCGCCCCACGACCGCCGTGACGTAGGCCTTGCGGACGACCCGGCGAAGGTGCGGAGCACCGAGCAGGGTCGTCCTGAGACCGTGGAAGACGAGGGTGTCGAACCCTCCCCGGCGATCTTGCAAGGATCGCCTGCGCTCCGGCGCGTCCCCCTTGGGAGAGACCCCTCGTGAGTGGTTTTGCCCCTCTGACGGGCCAAACCACTCACGAGCCCCTCCCCAGCTCCCCCACCAGGGCTCGAACCTGGTCCTCCCGGTTAACAGCCGGGCGTGCTGCCTGTTGCACCTCAGGGGATCGTGGTGTGCGGAGGGCGCACGGTTCGAACGTGCGCCGGTGTTACCCGGACCTCGGATTAGCAATCCGGTGCCTTACCGCTCGGCCAGCCCTCCATCTTCCGTTACGTACCTCTGGCAGGGTTCGAACCTGCATGCCCGGGTGGGCGCGCGAGTTTGAGGCGCGTGCGTATGCCAGTTCCGCCACAGAGGCTTGCTCACGAGTAGCGCGTACGGGAGTCGAACCCGCGTCACCGGGGTGAGAACCCAGTATCCGTTCCGCTGGACCAACGCGCTGTGTGCCGTCACGGGACGGCGAGAGACATCGAGACCGGCCGGTGGGCATCGAACCCACTTCTTCGGTTTGGAAGACCGACGTGTCCGCCGAGTTCACCACGACCGGATGTCTGTTTCTGCTCCACTATGGACTTTTCAATGAACGGAATCGTCAATGAGCACAAAGAATTGTTTTCGGGCACGGCGAACAAAGAAAGCCGCCCTGATCGGTTTCCCGATGGGCGGCTCCCGTGTCGTGACGTCGGCTACGTCACGGTGGGGAGCCTCCGCTGCTCTCTTCGCCCAGGCAGGCATTCAACGCGCAGGCGGCAGCGCCGGCGGCACGCAGACAGCTGCTGCGCTCCGCCCCTCGCTCCTGCGTGCCCGTCATGTCGCTCTCCTCGCCGAACCAGCTTGCCGAACCGGAATGTGTACCCAGAACTATGCCGATGAATCGCGGCAGCGTCAATCTTTATTTCGGCATTACTTTGCGGGCGCATGGCCGAGACCACACGACGCCATCACGGAAACAGGCGTACGTTGGATCAAGTGGGAGCCAGCGCGAACATCGTCAAACTGGTCGTCGGCTGCGCAGGGGCGGGTGTGCTGCTCGCGGGTGTCCTGGCACCTGTGGCACTGAGTACCGGCGTCGTCGCGGGCGACGTCAGCGACTCCGTCCTGTCCATCACGCCGGCCAGCATCGAGGGCGATCTGCCCGGTGTGACAACGGTGACCGACCGGGACGGCAACCCGATCGCCACGGTGTACGACCAGTACCGGATCCCGGTCACGGGCGACAAGATCGCCACCACGGTGAAGGCCGCGCTGGTGTCCATCGAGGACCGCCGGTTCTACCAGGAGCACGGCATCGACCCGAAAGGCGTGCTGCGGGCCGCGATCAACGACGCGACCGGTGGCGCGCAACAGGGTGGGTCAACGATCACCCAACAGCTGGTCAAGAACTTCCTGATCAACATCGCCGACCGCAACGACCCCGCGGCGCAGGCCAGGGACCGCGCCAACACGCTGACCCGCAAGCTGCGCGAGGCCCGCTCGGCCATCGAGATCGACAAGCAGCTGTCCAAAGAGGACATTCTCACCTCTTACCTGAACGTGGTCGAGTTCACCGGCAAGGTCTACGGCATCGAGGCGGCCGCCCGCGCGTACTTCGGCACCACAGCGGACAAACTCACCGTGCCCCAGGGGGCTTTGCTGGCCGGGATGGTGAACAACCCCACGCTGTACAACCCGTACACCCACCCGCAGGACGCGAAACGCCGCCGCGACACGGTGATCGACTCGATGGTGACCAACCAGGTCCTCGACCAGGCGGCCGCGGACCAGGCCAAGGCGGCGGACCTGGGCCTCGTGCCCAACGGTCCGGCGGTGCCGTCCAGCACCTGCATGGGCGCCCAGCCGAATGCGGGGTTCTTCTGCCAGTACGCGATGTCCTACCTGCAGTCCGCCGGGTTCACCGCCCAGCAGCTGACCGACGGCGGCTACACCATCAAGACCACGATGGACAGCCGGATCAGCCAGGTGGCCAAGGACGCGGTCACCGCGAACGTGCCCACCACGCAGGACGGCGTGGCCAACACGATGGCCATCATCAAGCCCGGCAACACCTCCCACGAGGTGCTGGCCATGGTGGCCAACCGCAACCTGGGCACCGACCCGGCCAAGGGCCAGACCACGAGCAACCTCGTGGCCGCGGTGAGCGACCCGTTCGGCGCCGGTTCGGTGTTCAAGATCTTCACCTCGGCCGCGGCCCTGGAGAACGGCACGGCCGACCTCGACACGCCGCTGCCCAACCCGGAGAGCCAGTGTTTCCCGTTGCCGGGCAGCAGGAACTGCTACACCGTCCACAACGACGGCAACTACACCGACCCGATCACGCTGACCAACGGCCTGGCGACCTCGCCGAACACCGCGTTCGTCGGCCTGGAGCAACAGGTCGGCGTGCCCAAGGTGGTGGAGATGGCCTCCCGCCTGGGTTTGCGCAACACCATGAAGTCCAACGACAGCGGCAAGACCCCGTCCGCCGGGCCGCCGCAGCAGAGCCAGACGCAGACCCAGTACTTCCAGGACAAGCCGTCGTTCACCCTGGGCAACAGCCCGGTGAGCCCGCTGGAACTGGCGAACGTGTCCGCGACGATCATGAGCGGCGGCATCTGGTGCCCGCCGAACCCGATCCTGTCGGTCACCGACGCCAAGGGCCAGCAGGTCCCGGTGCAGCCCGCCGAGACCTGCGGCCAGGTGATCTCCAACGACGTGGCGGCCCGGCTGGCCACCGGCCTGAGCCAGGACACCGTCAGCGGCACCACCGCCCAGTCCGCGCGCAACGCGGGCTGGACCCGGCCGGGCATCGGCAAGACCGGCACCACCCAGACCAACGAGTCGGTCGCATTCGTCGGCGGCACCGACAACTACGCGGTGTCCTCGCTGGTCTTCGCGGACGGCTCCACGCCGGGCACGCTCTGCCCGGGCACTCCGGTCCACATTGGAAAGTGCGGGCACGGCGCATTCGGTGGCACCGTCGCGGCGCCACCATACTTCCGAGCCATGAAGACGATCCTGGGCAGCGGTTAGTACGAGATCGAGATGATCATGTCGCACTCGTGCGCGACCTCGGCGGCGGCGAGCAGCCACCGGGCCAGCTGAGCGAGGTCGGTGTCCATCTCGTCGAAGTCGCGGCTGCGCAGGTTGTAGAGCAGGTCGCCGACGACGTCGACCCGCTTGCCGTGCGCCACACAGCCCGGGGCGTCGATCCGGTCGAAGGCGTCCCACGGCACGAAGATCTCGTAGCCGTCGAAGAGCCGCTCGAACTCCTCGTGGGTGCCGTCGCCGAAGTTGAGCTTGGACAGCTTCGCGGCGGTCTCCGGGTCCTCGACCGTGGTCACCACCGGCTCGAACCGGCCGGTGCCGCCGATCTCCCGGCGCTCGAAGTGGATCCGGTCGGTGCCGAACATGATGTTGAACCCGACCCCGTCATCCGAGTGCAGCGCGAGCGGCCGCCACTGCGCGATGATCTCCTCGCGCGTGGTGTAGCGAGGATTACCTGCGACGATTCCCCATGGGACACCCATGCGCCGGAAAGTTAGATGATCACCCCGGGGCATGCGGCGCCCGCGCCCGATGGATCACCCGATCGGGCAGAACCGACCAACCGGACGAAAGGTTCACATGGCTGGCTCGCTCGACGGTGTGCTGGTGGCCGACTTCTCCCGGGTGCTCGCCGGACCGTACTGCACGATGCTGCTCGCCGACCTGGGCGCCGAGGTGATCAAGGTCGAGAGCCCGGGCGGCGACGACACCCGGCACTGGGTCCCGCCGGTCACCGAGGACGGCGTGGGCACGTACTACCTGTCGATGAACCGCAACAAACGCTCGATCGCCCTGGACCTGGCCGACTCCGATGACCAGGCCGTCGCCCACGAGCTCGCTGCCAGGGCGGATGTGTTCATCCACAACTTCAAACCCGGCGGGCTGGACCGGTTCGGCCTGTCCTACGCCGGCGTCCGCACCCGGAACCCCAGCACGGTCTACTGCTCGATCAGCGGGTTCGGGTCCGGCGCGGGTGCCGCGCTGCCCGGGTACGACCTGCTGGTCCAAGCGGTGTCCGGGCTGATGAGCCTGACCGGCTCCCCCGGCGGCCCGCCGTTCCGGGCCGGGGTGGCGGTGTTCGACGTGATGGCCGGGCTGCACGCGACCGTCGGCATCCTGGCCGCGCTGAAGCACCGCGACGCCACCGGCGAGGACCAGCACATCGAGATCGACCTGCTGTCCAGCGCGATGTCCGCCCTGGTCAACCAAACCTCCGCGTATGTCGCCGGAGGTGTTGTGCCGCAGCGGATGGGCAACGCGCACCTGAGCCTCTACCCGTACGAGCCGATGCCGACCGGCGACGGCGAGCTGATCATCTGCGCGGGCAACGACCGGCAGTTCCGCCGCCTGGCGGAGGTGATCGGCGCTCCGGAACTGGCCGACGACGAACGGTTCGCCACCAACCAGGCCCGCAACCACAACCGGGACGCGCTGCGGCCGTTGCTGGAAGCGCGGCTGGCCCAGAAGTCCGCCCAGGACTGGTTCCCGGTGCTGACGGCGGCGGGTGTCCCTTGTGGACCGATCAACGACATCCGCGGCGGTGTCGAACTCGCCGAAAGCCTCGGTCTCGACCCGGTGGTGCCGATCGACGGCGTTCCCACGGTCCGCAACCCCATCAAGATGTCCGCGACTCCGGCGAACTACCGTTACGCCCCACCTGACCTGGACGAACAGGGCGCGGCGATCCGGGCCTGGCTCGGCTGAATAATGCCCGGGGCGCATCCCCTTCCCGCACGCGCGGTGAGTGCGCGAGGATCGGGGCATGGTCCGTGCTCTGGTCGCGCTGCTGTTGGTCGTTCTCGCTGGATGTGGGGCGCCACAGGCGAGCGCGCCGCAGCAGGCTCCCGCCGCCCAGGGGCAGGTGCCCAAGCTGCTGCAGTTCAGCGCGAAGACCCTGGACGACAAGGACTTCAGCGGGCAGTCGCTGCTCGGCAAGCCGGCCGTGCTCTGGTTCTGGGCGCCGTGGTGCCCGCGATGCCAGGGCGAGGCACCGCATCTGGGCTCGCTCGCGCACGACAACGCCGGGAAAATCACGTTTGTCGGGGTGGGTGCGCAGGATGGCGTGCCGGCGATGAAGAAGTTCGTCGCGGAGAACAAAGTGGACGGTTTCGCGCATCTGGCCGATGTGGACGCCGCGATCTGGAAGAAGTTCGGCGTCACCGAGCAACCCGCGTACGCGTTCATCCAGTCGGACGGCACGACACAGGTGATCAAGCAGCAGCTGACCGAGGAAGGGCTGAACGAGAAGGTCCGCGAACTCACGGCGGATCCCAAGAGTGGATCTTGACACGCTCGGGTTCGCGCTCGCGGCCGGGATGCTCGCGGCGGTGAACCCCTGCGGCTTCGCGATGCTGCCCGCCTACCTCACGCTCATCGTCGGCAACGCGGTGCTGCGGGCACTGGCGGCGACGGCGTTGATGGCGCTCGGGTTCGTGCTGGTATTCGGCACGTTCGGCCTGGTCATCGCCCCGTTGGGGGCGCAGGTGCAGGCCTACTTCCCGGCCGTGACAGTGGTGATCGGCCTGATCATGGCCGCGCTCGGGGTGTGGATGCTGCTGGGCCGCGAGATCCGGCTGCCGCGGTTCGGCAAGGGCGCGCCGAAGACCCTCGCCTCGATGTTCACCTACGGCCTGGCTTACGCGATCGTGTCGTTGTCCTGCACGCTCGGGCCGTTCCTCGCGGTGACGAGCGCGACCTTCCGCAGCGGCTCGGTGCTCACCGGGATCGCCGCGTACGTGGCCTACGGGCTCGGAATGGCGCTGGTCGTGGGCGTGCTGGCGGTGTCCGTCGCGCTCGCCGGGGTCGCGGTCACCGCGAAGATCCGCCGCGTCCTGCCGTACGTGCACCGGATCGGCGGCGCGATCCTGCTGGTCGCCGGGCTTTACGTTGGCTACTACGGGATCTACGAACTTCGGCTCTACCACGCCAATGGCTCCGCCGAAGATCCCATTGTCGATGGAGCGGGCCGGATCCAGACGGTCCTGGCTTCGTGGGTCGACTGGATCGGCCCGCTCCCGGTGATCATCGCGCTGGTCGCGCTCGTCGCCGGCGCCGTGGCGCTGCGCGCCCGGCGAACCAGCTGATCAGGTCAGGTGCCACACCTGGTTGGCGCCGCCGCCACAGGTCCAGATCTGCAGCGGTGTGCCGTCGTTCGAGCTGACGCCGGTCGCGTCGAGGCACTTGCCGGATCCGGTGTTCACCAGCCTGCTGGACCCGTCCTGCGTCCACTGCTGGGCCGCGGTGCCGTTGCAGTCGTACAACTGCACCTTGGTGCCGTCCGCCGTGCCCGCGCCACTGACGTCCATGCACTTGCCCAGGGACTGCAGCGCGCTGCCGTTCTTGGACCAGTTCTGCGCGGTAGTGCCATTGCAGGTCCACAGCTGGATCTGCGTGCCGTTGGCGGAGTTGGCGCCGGCCACGTCGACGCACTTGCCACCGATGCCGGTGATCGTGTGGCCGGGCGGCGGAGGCGGCGGGTTGGTGGGACCGCCGGTGATGGCGTTGAAGATCCGCGAGTACGCCCAGCCGGTGGCCCGGTCGTAGTCGTGCAGCTCCCAGAACGACAGTTCCGCGACACCGTTGGTGGCGGCGAAGGACTCCAACGTCCGCGCGTCGTTCTGGCTGAACTGCGCGCCGTCGTCGTTGCGCCCGGCGATCGGGGTCAGGCCCATCATCCCGTACGCGGCCGAGGTCGAGATCCCGTACAGGCCGGCGAGCTGCGGCGCGGTCGCCCGGGCGGCCGACAGCGCGTCGTTGATCACCGGCTGACCGTCGTAGAAGTCCATCACCATGATGTTCACGACGCTCACCCGGACGCCCTTGTTCTTGGCGTCCCGCAACAGGTCCAGCTCCTTGGACGGCAGGCCGCCCGGGTCGACCGCGAGGGTGTAGTCGACCTGTACCGCCGGGTTCTGCGCCTGCAGCGCGGACAGCGCGGTGTTGCGGCGGGACGTCGCGGCGGTGTCGTTGAGGACGCCGCCCTCGATGTCGAAGTCGAGCCGGTTGGTGCCGTAGGTGTTGACGACATTGGCGTAGGCGGCGGTCAGGCTGCCGGTGTTCGTGCAGGTCTGGGCCAGCTCGCCGCCTTCCGCGCCGCCGAAGGACGGGATGACGTTGCCGCCGGCCGCCTGCAGGGCGCTGATCTGCGACTTGAACGAGCCGACGCCGGTGCCGTTGGCCTCCCAGATCGGCGTGCAGCCGTTCTGCGGGGTGAAGAACGCCAGCGTGAAGAACTTCGTGCCGGTGGCGCTCATGTCGGCGGCCATGTCGCCCACGTCCGCGTCGCTGATCTGCAGGTAGGGCGCCGCGTAGTAGGCCGGGAAGGCCGGTCCCGCGGCTTGGGCGGTACTGGAGTACGTCACCGTCGCGGCGACCGCTAGTGCCGCGGCGACGAGCGCGCTGGACTTCCTGATGTGCATCTTGGATCTCCCGGTGCAGGGTGGGCATGGCGAAACCGCCGGTCGTCGCGCCACAACCGGTGCGGTGAACAGGCCATGTCCGAACAGGCCCGGCGTGCAGGGCGGGCCTGTCTTCCGACTTAATCCTTGCAGTGAAGAAAGTGAAGCGCTCCCACAGACGAGTGTCAACGCTCAATCCCTTGCGGGAACGGACTTCCCGGACAAACGCCCACAATGGTCCAGACCAGTCGGACAAACCGGAAACTTCCGGCCGAACGGGTCTCGGCCGGCGGCACCCCGGTCAATAACATTGGCCTGTGAGCGACACGCCTCGGTTACCCCCGACGCCCGCCATCGTCGTGCTGATCGCGGTGGCCGCGGGCGCCGTCATCGCGGCCACGACGCTGACCACCGTCGCTCTGTCCGCCGACGAGCCCGACCGCTGCTGCCCCGCCGGCGCCGACGGGCCGGTCACCGGTCCCTCGCCGACCACCCGCGCGGCCGAGACCCGGGCGGCGGGCCCGCCGATGTGCCTGATCGGGTCCTGGCGGTCGGTGGAGGAGATCCACTCGGTCAAGTTCTACACCGACCAGCCGCCCATGCAGTTCGTCGGCACCGAGCGGCGCTACGAGTTCCGGCCGGACGGCACCGGCACGGAGATCCACGCGAACTCCACGCTCAGCTCGAACTGGCGCGGCCGGCAGCTCAAGATCGTCGGCAACGGCAGCGTCCAGTTCACCTGGAAGGCCACCGACAACCAGATCACCTACATGGCGATCTCGAACGCCCAGCTGAACTTCCAGTACTACGACAACCGCGGCCTGCTCAACACCCTGCCGTACGCGAACAACCCGGCCCTCAACGAAGTCGACGACTACATCTGCCAGGGAACCCAGATGGCCGAGGGAAACAGCAACGGCTACCACTCGGCCTGGGTCCGGACCACGGGATTCGGGGTGTACGGCTGATGCGGATCAAGGCCCTTTGCGCCGCAACGCTTCTGCTGCTGGCTCCGGCCGTGCCCGCGGCCGCCGACCCGTCCAGCCCGGAGGAGCTGGCCGCCGCGCTGGCCCGCCCGGCGATCGTGTACATCACGGTGAACTGGCACGGCTGGGTGCGGGACACCAAGAGCGGTGAGGGGTTCGGCGGCGCCGCCCAGGCCGCGTTCTACGGCAAGGTGCTCGGCGCCGCCGGGTACGAGGTGAAGATCTCGTGCACCGGCGTGGTGATCAACCCGGACGGCTATGTGGCCACGGCGAGCCACTGCGTCCACACCGGACCGCGCGGTGGCAGCGGGTACCTGTTCGACGCGGCCATGGGTGAGCTGGCCAAGACCGGCCGGATCGGCGATCCCGCCAAGGCCAAGCAGGCCATGACCGACCGGGGGGTGGCCGAGGGCACCGGG
>CBIMJO010000060.1:0-15223 GCA_966244135.1 uncultured Actinocrispum sp.
GTCCCGGCGGTGATCGTGGAGCTCGCCCCCGACCCGGTGAACCCGGTGAGGTGCCCGATGGTGGCGGCGGCCGCCGGGGCGACCGGGACCAGCGCGGCCACCAGACCGGTGAGTACTGCCAACGCCCGTGCTCGACGCATGCCGTCTCCTCAGCGCTGAGGGTGGTTGCAGAGTGCTGCGCAAATCTGCACAGTTCATGCATCCTACGGACAAAATCGAGCACCACTAGGGTCGTTAGGAGGGTTGTGCGATGGCCTTCTCGATGCCGTCGAGGAACACGGCCAGTCCGGCCCGAAACGTTTCAGTAGTGGATTTCTGCAGGTAGGGCACGGTCTCACCGGTCGGCGCGGACGAGTCGGCGGCGGACAGCGCGGCCATCGTGGGGTACCGCGTGGCGAAGTCGGGTGCGACCTCGGCGAGCATCCCGGAACGCGCGGACAGCCACTCCTCGTCGGACATCCCGGTCGCACGTACGGCGTACGTGGCCTCGGCAAGCGTTTGCGCGACCCCGCGGATGAACTGGTACAGCGCGCCGGTCAGCTGCCGGACGGACCGGGCCGGGAGCCCGGTGGCCACCATGATCCGCAGGGTGGTCTCCAGCGTGGCCCACTCGTTCGGTCCAAGCGCCGGCCGCGCCTGCGAGACCTGCAGGACCCACGGGTGGCGCAGGTAGAAGTCCCAGATGTCGTTGGCCCGCTGGGTCAACGCGGCCCGCCAGCCGCCATCGAGGTCGTACTCGGTGGGCTGCTCGGCCAGCGTCCGGTCGTACATCAGGTCGACCAGCTCGCTTTTCGACGGAACATACGTATAAAGAGCCATCGCCGTCCGGCCGAGTTTTTCACCGACCGCACGCATGGAAAGCGCGCCGATGCCGTCCGTGTCGGCGATCCCGACGGCGGCGCGGACGATCGTCTCGACGTCCAGCCCCTGCTTGGGCCCAGGTCGAGAGCCGTTTGACGGCTCCTGCTGCCACAACAGGGCCATCGAGCGCCGCGCATCCCCCTGACCGGCGAAGACGACCACCTTGCAACTCCTTACAGCATAAAGTACCGTGACTCGGCCAACTCTTTATGGCGTAAAGATATCAGGAGAGGGTGGTATGGGGGTTCACACAGCGGACACGCATGGCGTTATCCAGGTCAGAGGCGCCAGAGCGAACAACCTGGCCGACGTCTCGGTCGACCTGCCCAAGCGCCGGCTGACCGTGTTCACCGGGGTGTCCGGCTCCGGCAAGTCCTCGCTGGTCTTCGGCACCATCGCGGCCGAGTCGCAGCGGCTGATCAACGAGACCTACAGCGCGTTCCTGCAGTCGTTGATGCCCAACCTGTCCCGGCCGGACGTGGACGCGCTGTACAACCTGGGCGCGGCGATCATCGTCGACCAGGAACGGATGGGCGCCAACTCACGGTCCACTGTGGGCACCGCGACCGATGCGTACACCATGCTGCGCATCGTGTTCAGCCGGCTCGGGCAGCCGCACGCGGGCACGTCTGGTGCGTTCAGCTTCAACCTGCCCGAGGGGATGTGCCTGACCTGTGAAGGTCTGGGCAGGATCTCCACGTTCAATGTGGACGAGCTGGTCGACCGGGAGAAGTCGTTGAACGAGGGCGCGATCACCGTGCCCGGGTTCACCGTGGACGCCTGGTACGTCCAGGGCTACATCCACTCCGGGTTCGTCGACCCGGACGCGAAGCTCAGGGACTACACCGAACAGCAGTGGAACGACCTGCTGTACAAGGAACAGACCAAGGTCAAGATCGGCAAGACCAACACCACCTACGAAGGCCTCGTGCCGAAGCTGCAACGGTTGTGGCTGTCCAAGGACCGCGAGTCGATGCAGGCGCACATCCGGGCCTTCGTGGACCGTGCGGTGACGTTCCAGACCTGCACCGAATGCGAAGGGGCGCGGCTGAACCAGGCCGCGCTGGCGTCGAAGATCGATGGCCGCAACATCGCCGAGTGCTCGGCCATGCAGATCAGCGACCTCGCCGAGATCGTCCGCAAGATGGCCGACCCATCGGTGGCGCCGCTGCTGAAGACCCTGCGTGAGACGCTGGAGTCGTTGGTGGACATCGGTCTGGGCTACCTGAGCCTGGACCGGGAGTCGGCGACGCTGTCCGGCGGTGAGGCGCAGCGGGTGAAGATGGTGCGGCACTTGGGTTCGCCGCTCACCGACATCACGTACGTGTTCGACGAGCCGACCGTCGGCCTGCACCCGCACGACATCCAGCGGATGAACGAGCTGCTGAGCCAGTTGCGGGACAAGGGGAACACCGTCCTGGTCGTCGAGCACAAGCCGGAGACCATCCAGATCGCGGACCATGTCGTGGATCTGGGGCCGGGCGCCGGGATCGATGGCGGGCGGATCTGCTTCGAGGGAGATGTCGCCGGACTGAGGACCTCGGGCACGCTGACCGGGCGATACCTGGACCACAAGGCGCGGTTGAAAGACCAGGTGCGCAAGGCCGATGGAAGCCTGGCGATCACCGGCGCCACCCTGCACAACCTGAAGAACGTCAGCGTCGACATCCCGCTGGGCGCGCTGACCGTCGTCACCGGCGTTGCGGGATCAGGGAAAAGCTCGCTCATCCACGGTTATCTGTCCACACAGGACAACGTCAGCGTGGCCGACCAGTCGCCGATCCGCGGGTCGCGGCGGAGCAACCCGGCCACGTACACCGGTCTGCTGGACCCGATCCGGGCCGCGTTCGCCAAGGCCAACGGCGTCAAGGCGGCCCTGTTCAGCGCGAACTCGGAAGGCGCCTGCCCGAACTGCAAGGGCATCGGGCTGGTCTACACCGACCTGGCGATGATGGCCGGGGTGGCCAGCGTGTGCGAGGAGTGCGAGGGCAAGCGGTTCACCCCCAAGGTGCTCACGTACAAGTTGCGCGGCAAGGACATCAGCGAGGTCCTGGCGATGCGGGTGACCGAGGCGCGCGAGTTCTTCCCGTCCGGCCCGGCGCGCGCGATCCTGGACCGGCTGGCCGACGTCGGCCTCGGCTACCTCGCGCTGGGGCAGCCGCTGACCACGTTGTCCGGCGGTGAGCGGCAACGCGTGAAGCTGGCCATCTACATGGCCGAGAAGGCCACGACCTACGTCCTGGACGAGCCGACCACCGGCCTGCACCTGGCCGATGTCGACCAGCTGCTGGGGTTGCTGGACAAGCTCGTCGACCAGGGCAACTCGGTGATCGTGATCGAGCACCACCAGGCCGTGATGGCGCACGCGGACTGGATCATCGACCTCGGGCCGGGCGCCGGGCACGACGGCGGCGAGATCGTGTTCACCGGCACGCCCGCGGACCTGGTGGCCTCAGGGAAAACGCTGACCGCGCGGCACCTCAGGGATTACGTCGGCCCGTAGCGCGACCACTCGATCGCCGGGCAGCGGTCCATCACCATCCGCAGCCCGGCGCTCGTGGCCCGCTCGTACGCCTCATGGTCGATCACGCCCAGCTGGAACCACACCGCCTTGGCCCCGATCGCGACGGCCTCATCGGCGAACTGGCCGGCCTCGGAGGACCGGCGGAACACGTCCACGCAGTCCACCGGGAACGGGATGTCCTTGAGGGTGGCGTACCCCTGCTCGCCCCACACGGTCTCGGCGTCCGGGTGCACGGGCACGATCCGTTTCCCATGCTGCTGCAGGAACCTGGCCACGCCGTGGGCGGCCCGCCGCGGGTTGTCGGCGAGGCCGACGATCGCCCAGGTCTCGCACTCGCTCAGGATCCAGGGGATGGTCTCCATGCCTCCAGCATGCCACCGTTCGTCGTCCGGCGAACATCATGCAGGACCTCGGCGAGGATCTCGATGCCGTCGACCACGCGCGGGCCGGGGCGGTTGAAGTACGCCGGGCCGTCGAGGATCCAGGTCTCCGGCAGGCCCTCGGGCACCAGGTGCAGCTCCTGGCGGGTGCGCGAGGGCGGGAACCCGCAGGGCATCAGCAGCACGACGTCCGGCCGCGCGTCGAACACGTCCTGCCAGGCAATGGCTTTGGTGTGCTCGCCGGGGTGGGCGAGCAGGGGAGTGCCGCCCGCGCACGAGATCTGTTCGGGGACCCAGTGCCCGGCGGGCCACGCCGGGTCGAGCCACTCGATCGCGGCCACTCTCGGTCGCGGTTTTCCCTGTACGGCCTCGCGGACGCGGTTCACGCGTTCGGTCAACGCCCGAACCGGCTCCTCGCTCGGGACGCCCAGCACGTCGCCGACCGTCTTCAGGCAGTCCAGGACATCGTTGAGGGTGCGGGGTTCCAGGCTGATCACCCGGGGGCCGGCGTCCATCACCCGGACCGCGTCGGACACCCGCCGGTACGAGACCGCGCACACCTCGCACAGGTCCTGCGTCAGGACCACGTCCGGCTTGAGCGCGGCCAGCCGCGAGACATCCAAGGTGTACAATGAAGCACCGTTGTGCGCGCCACCGACCGCGGCCGAGATCTCCTTGCTGGTCAACCGATCCTGGTCGATCTCGCTGGCCGTGACCACCGGCACCGACGACACCGGCGCCGGCCAGTCGCACTCGTGTGTCCGCCCCACCAGGTCGTCGAGACAGCCCAGCGCCGCCACGATGTCGGTGGCGGCAGGCAGCAGCGAAACGATCCGCACGGTCCCACTCTAGGGCCGCGCGCGCTGCAACCGTTCGTAACGCCAGTAGGTCATCCAGGCGCCGGCCAGCGCGAGGACGCCGTAGAAGACGGACGATGTGGTGATCACCAGGACGATGCCCACGATCGTGAGCACCACGGCGATCCCCATCCCGAAGGCCTCGATGACCATCTTCCCGTTCCAGGTGGCCGGTTCGTTCTCGGCCGCGACCGCGTCGCCGCGGTCGATGGCTTCGAGGAACTCGAGCGACTCCCTGGGCAGCGCGATCGGATGCTTCGTGCCCGGGGCGCCGTGGAAGACCCGCACGGACGCCACCCCGTCGGTGTATCCCGGTTCGAAACGGACGATCTCAGTGCCCAGGATCGTGTGCGGGGCCAGCAGCAACGGGTGGACGACCAGCCGGTCGTGGTAGACCCGCAGCCGCAGCGTCCCGGCCGGGAACCAGATCGGCCCGATCCGCCCGCGGGCCCGGGCCACCAGCCGCGGTTCCCCGGCGGGCGCGGGCAGCCGCCGGCCCGTCCCGATCAGGAAGGGCACCAGGTAGACCACGAGCAGACAGGGCAGGGCCAGCATCATGAGCGGATGCGAGACGTACAACGGCACGCCGAGCAGCCCGGCGTCGTCGCTGCCCGCCAGGAAGAAGTTGGCCGTGCCGAAGACGACGACCACCGTGGCCACAGCCCCGATCACGTGCCGCGTCACAGCTTTCCCGCCCAGGCCTTGCGGAACTGCAGAACGAGCTGGATCAGGCCGATGGCGCCGAGGGCCAGGAAGGCCAGCGAGAAGAGACCGAAGCCCTGGGTCACGAAGTAGACGCCCATCGCGGTGAAGACCGAGCTGGCGACGATGCCACCACCGAGCATGATCGTGGTGAGGTTCCACCGCGGTTCCGGCTGCCGCGCGGGTGCCTCCGCGCCGGCGATGCGCAGGCTGGTCAACGCCTGGAAGACGGGGCCGGAGGTGACCCGTACGAAGACGGGGGACCTCGTGCCGGAGGTGGTGTGCTCGATCGACAGGCCGCCGGACAGGCCCCAGGTGTCCGGCCGGACCGCGGCGATGTGTGCGGCCAGGATGGTTCGCTCGCCCATCAGCAATGGCCGCAGCACGACCCGGTCGCCGAACACCGAGACCTTGAGCAGCGGCCCCCGGAAGGCGAGCACGCCGATGCGGCCGGAGAAGCTGCCCTCCGCCAGTGGCGGGCCGGCGGACGCCGGAACCGGGTCCTGCCGCCCGTGCCCGGTGAAGGCCGGGAAGACGTACGCGAACAACAGATCGACCATGGCGAGCATGAACAGTGGGTGGCTGACGGCCACCGGGATCCCGGTGGCGTCCCTGGCGACGAAGTTGACGAAGGCCAGTACGGCCACCACGACAGCGATGACGGCGAGCGCCGGTGATCTGCGCATTGAATCCCCCAGTGGACCGATTGTCCCGTTATCGCCCGGGGCGTGACAGGCGTTGCAAGATCGGCGACAGTAGGCGGGTGGCCATCGCGGTTTCGGTGTTGTTGCTGGTTGTGGTGCTGGTGTTCGCGGTGGCCCGGCCGTGGGGGTTGCCGGAGGCGGTGGCGGCTGTGCCCGCTGCCGGGATCCTGATCGCCACCGGGATCATCCCGGCGCACCAGGCGTGGCACGAGGCCGCGCGGCTCGGGCCGGTGGTGGGGTTCCTGGCCGCCGTTCTCCTGCTCGCCCAGTTGTGTGACGAGGAGGGGCTGTTCACGGCCGCCGGTGGTGTGATGGCGCGGACGAGAAATCCGGTGAAGCTGCTCGGGCGGGTTTTCATGATCGCGGCGGGGACGACGGCGGTGCTGAGCCTGGACGCCACCGTTGTATTGCTGACGCCGGTTGTCTACGCGACAACGGCGAAACTCGGTGCGCGCCCCAAACCACATGTGTACGCATGCACGCACCTGGCGAACTCGGCGTCGTTGCTGCTGCCGGTTTCCAATCTGACGAACCTGCTCGCATTCGCCGCCGCGGGCCTCACTTTCACCCACTTCGCCGCGGTGATGGCGGCCCCTTGGCTGGTCGCCATTGCCGCCGAGTACGTGATCTTCCGGTGGTTCTTCGCCGGTGATCTGTCCGCGCACGTGACCAATCCGCCGGACCCGGCGAAAACCCCGGTCCCGGCCACGGTTCTGGCAGTTCTCGCGCTCACTTTGGCGGGTTTCGCGGTGACCTCACTGGCCGGCGCCGATCCGGCCTGGGCCGCCGCCGGGGGAGCGCTGGTCCTGGCGATCAGGGCGCTGATAAGACGCCGGACAACGGTGACCGACATCGTGAAGGCACTGAACATTCCATTCCTGGCGTTCGTGCTGGCGCTCGGCATTGTCGTGCAGGCCGTGGTGGCCAACGGGTTGTCCGAAGCGGTGCGCGATGTGGTCCCGGACGGCAAGAACCTGTTGGCGCTGCTGGGGGTGGCGGCCGTCGCGGCGGTGCTGGCGAACCTGGTCAACAACCTGCCCGCGGTGCTGGTGCTGCTGCCGCTGGCCGCGGCGGGCGGGCCGGGACCGGTGCTGGCGGTGCTGATCGGCGTGAACATCGGCCCCAACCTGACCTACGTGGGCTCGCTGGCCACGCTGCTCTGGCGGCGGATCGCCCACGACCACCAGCACCGGCCGTCGCTCGGCGAGTTCACCCGGCTGGGTCTGCTCACCGTGCCGGTCTGCCTGGTGCTCGCCGTGCTGGCCCTGTGGGCGGGCCTTTACCTGACCGGAGGAGGCTGACGCATGCGCGTGATCATCTGGGTGGCCGAGGGGACCTGGCCGGCCTGCGTCGACGCTGCCCGCACGTACGTGCCCAAGTCCGCCGAGATCGTCCTGGTGCACCTCGCCGGGGACGACCTGTCCGAGGTGACCCACGGCGCGTTCCGCGGGCTGCTCGGCCGCCGGGCCGCCAGCGATCCCGGGCTGCGGGTCGACGACCTGGCGGACACCGGTACGCAGGCGTTGTTCCGGGCCGCGGCGGTCCGGCTGGAACGCTCGGCGACCACCCGCGAGGTGCACGACAAGCACGAGATCGTGGCGGTCACGGAAAACGCGGACCTGGTGATCATGGCCAGGGACAGCGCCCGTCCCGGCCCGCGCAGCTTCGGCCCGGACAGCCGATTTGTGGTCGATCACGTCACTTGTCCGGTGCTCGTTGTCCGGGCGTGACTAAAATGTCTTGACTGTCAAGACCGAGTAGCCGATTAGCTTTCTCGATACCGTAACGGAGCAGTTCTTTTCGTTCCTGTTACAACGAGCGACAGACGTCCTATCATTCGGCTGCGCGCGTTCACCTGCACACCCCCCGACAGTATTAGGCCATTTGCAGTAATCGCTGACTGTCTGGAAATGCAGGTCACCCACTGTTGTTTTTTACGCCGGAAATGTCCAATTCTCGACTGATTGGCATATGGTTATACGTTTATGGCCTAACCCGCTTGTCTGGTGTGGACCCAGCGGCCACGCTGATGGGCGTTCGTGCCTTCACCTCCACGTACACGGGCCTCCATTCGAGGGCATGGAGCCGTGTGCGCCCTGCTAAGGGAGATGATCCATGAAGTTGAGACCTGCTGTCGTCATCGCGGCAGCGAGCGCGCTCGTGGTGGGAACCATGACGGGTGCCGCACAGGCCGCGCCGGCGAACAACGCCGCCGCCCAGAGCGCCGAGGCGCTGGCCGCGAACGCGGCCGCCGCCCTGGTCGCCACCCAGCCCGCCGCCCTGCACGCCAGCGCCGACGACTCGTTCAAGGCGCGTCCGGCGGTCAAGTCCGGCAACCTCACCTATGTCGCGTACGACCGCACCTACAAGGGCCTGCCCGTGTACGGCGGCGACTTCGTCGTCGCCACCAACTCGGCCGGTCAGGTACTGACCACCTCGGTCGCCCAGGACACCGCGATCAACCTGCCGAGCGTCACCCCGTCGATCACCGCGCAGAAGGCGCAGGACGTCGCCAGGACCCAGCTGTCCAACGTGGACGGTGTCGGCCCGGCCACGCTGATCACCTATGCACTGGGCACCCCGCGCCTGGCGTGGGAGAGCACGGTCTCCGGCCGGGACGCCGAGGGCCAGGCCAAGCTCAGCGTGATCGTCGACGCGGCCACCGGCAAGGTCCTGCACACGCAGGAGAAGATCCTGCACGGTGACGCGACCTCCGGCTGGAACGGCCCGAGCCCGCTGCACATCGACACCACCCAGTCCGGCAGCACGTTCTCGCTCAAGGACCCGACCAAGACCAACGTCTCCTGCCAGGACGCCGCCAACAACCAGACCTTCAGCGGCCCGGACGACCAGTGGGGCAACGGAAACCCGACCAGCCGTGAGACGGCCTGTGCCGACGCGCTGTTCGCCGTGCAGACGGAGAACAAGATGCTGTCGCAGTGGCTGGGCCGCAACGGCGCCGACGGCAACGGCGGCGGCTGGCCGATCCGCGTCGGCCTCAACGACCTGAACGCCTTCTACGACGGCACCCAGGTCCAGATCGGGCACAACCAGCAGAACCAGTGGATCAGCTCGATCGACGTCGTCGCGCACGAGCACGGCCACGGCATCGACGACCACACCCCGGGTGGCATCTCCGGCTCCGGCACCCAGGAGTTCGTGGCCGACGTGTTCGGTACCTCCGCCGAGGTGTTCGCCAACGAGCCGGCCCAGTTCGACGGCCCGGACTTCCTCATCGGCGAGCGGATCAACCTGGTCGGCAGCGGCCCGATCCGCAACATGTACAACCCGTCGGCGCTGGGTCACAAGAACTGCTACGACTCCAGCATCCCGAGCACCGAGGTCCACGCGGCCGCCGGTCCGGGCAACCACTGGTACTACCTGCTGGCCGAGGGCACGAACCCGACCGACGGCCAGCCGACCAGCACCACCTGCAACAACACCACCATCACCGGCATCGGTGTGGAGAAGGCGCTGAAGATCTTCTACAACGCCATGCTGATCAAGACGACCGGCAGCTCCTACCTGCGCTACCGGACCTGGACGCTGACCGCGGCCAAGAACCTGTTCCCGGGTTCCTGCGCCGAGTTCAACACGGTCAAGGCCGCCTGGGACGCCGTCAGCGTTCCGGCCCAGTCCGGCGACCCGACCTGCACGCCGAGCGGCGGCCAGGTCACCGTCACCAACCCCGGTAACCAGAGCAGCACCGTCGGCACCCCCGTCAGCCTGACGCTGCAGGCCACCGGTGGCACCGCGCCGTACACCTGGACCGCTTCCGGCCTGCCGGCGGGCCTGTCGGCCAGCTCCGGCGGTGTCATCTCCGGCACCCCGACCACCCAGGGCACGTCCAACGTCACCGTGACCGCCACGGACAGCTCCAACCCGGCCAAGTCCGGCACGGCGTCGTTCAGCTGGACGGTCTCGCCGACCGGCGGCGGCTGCTCCGGCCAGAAGCTGCTCAACCCGGGCTTCGAGTCGGGCAACAACGGCCAGTGGACCACCACCTCCGGTGTGGTGGACAACTCCAGCGGCCAGGCGGCGCACAGCGGTAGCTGGAAGGCGTGGCTGGACGGCTACGGCTCCACGCACACCGACTCCGCCGCGCAGTCGGTGGCCATCCCGGCCGGTTGCCATGCGACGCTGACCTTCTGGCTGCACATCGACAGCGCCGAGACCACCACCTCGGTCCAGTACGACAAGCTGACGGTCACCGCCGGCAGCACGACGCTGGCCACGTACTCGAACCTGAACAAGGCCGCCGGCTACTCGCAGAAGACGTTCGACGTCTCCTCGCTGGCCGGGCAGACCGTCTCGATCAAGTTCAACGGTACCGAGGACTCCTCGCTGCAGACGTCGTTCGTCGTGGACGACACCGCGTTGACCCTCAGCTAGTTCTCCTTCGAATAGTGGGATAAAGCAGGGGAGGCCTCGCCCGGCCTCCCCTGCTGCCTTTTCGGGCGGCGATCCGGCCGCGACATGGTGATCAGCGGGTCCCGTCCCGTTTACTGGACCGGTGAGGTACCGCGTTCCAGGGCGGCAACCAGATGATGGTGCGGCTGCTGTCCGAGACGGACACCGCGCCCGGCGGGGACGACCTCGCCACGCGGATCCGCAGCCGCCTCGGCAAGGGCAGCGCCCTGCCGTCGGACGTCCGGTCCGGGATGGAGTCCAGCATGGGCCAGGGGTTCGGCGACGTCGTCGTGCACCGCGACGCCGAGGCCGCGAGCCTAGCCTCCGAGCTGGGCGCGCGGGCGTTCACCACCGGCCAGGACGTGTTCTTCGGCTCCGGTGCCTACGATCCCGGCTCGGCCGAGGGCCAGGCCACGCTCGCGCACGAGCTGCACCACACCGTGCAGCAGGCCTCCGGCCCGGTCGACGGCAAGCAGTGGTCACCAGGTCTGGTCGTGAGCGACCCGCACGACCACGACGAGCGTGAGGCCGCCGAGGCCGCTCACGACCACAGCTCACACCTGTAGCGCTGTCATATCTGTAGCGCTGTCATATCTGTAGTACCGACAGGATGTTGCCCGCCGGATCGGTGAACCACGCGATCGCCGGTCCCATCTCCCGGAAGATCCCCTTGGCGTCCACGTTCGGGTACTTCTCGAACTGCACGCCGCGCTCGGTCAGCCCGTCCACGGTCGCGTCGATGTCCTCGACCGGGAAGTTGAGGATCGTGTAGGTCGCGGGCACGTGGTCCTTCTTGGGGTAGACCAGCGTGTCCCGGTCCCCGGCGATGTGCAGGGTGAGCATCCCGTTGGCCTCGGACACCCGCAGCCCGAGCGTCTCGCCGTAGAACCTGCGCGCCGCGTCGATGTCGTCGACGGAGAAGCCGCTGAACGCCTTGGTGTTCTCGAACATCGATCGTCCTTTCGTCACTCGAACATTAGGCCTTCCGGCGCTGCCGCGCCGCTCGTCGGGGACACAGATCCTGCGTTACGGTTCTCGGCACATGGGGCGGAAAAATCTTGGGAGGCCGGCGTGAAGTACGTGATCCTGGTCTACGGCAACGCCGCGACCAGGCAGATGTGGGAGGACATGACCGAGGAGCAGCGGCTGGAGGGGTGGAAGGGGCACATCTCGGTGCGGGAGGGCCTGGCCGCCTCGGGGGAGCTGGTGCTGTCCGAGGCGCTCGCGGACACCTCGCTGACCAAGCGGGTCACCGGCACGGTGGTCACCGACGGGCCGTTCGCCGAGGTCAAGGAGCATCTGGCCGGGTTCTACGTGGTCGACTGCGAGAACATCGACCGGGCCATCGAGCACGCCGGCAAGCTCCCGGAGTCCACGTTCGGGCTCGTCGAGGTGCGCCCGGTGCTGGACGGAATGTGACCGCTCCGGCACTGCTGAGGGAGCTGGCGCCGCAGGTCCTCGCGGCGCTGGTGCGCCGGTACGGCGGGTTCGACACCTGCGAGGACGCCGTGCAGGAGGCGCTGCTCGCCGCGGTCCGGCAGTGGCCGGCCGACGGTGTTCCGGATGATCCGCGGGCCTGGCTGATCACGGTGGCCTCGCGGCGGCGGATCGAGATGTGGCGCAGCGACACCGCCCGGCAGCGGCGGGAGGAGACGGCGTTCGCGCTGGAGCCGTTGCCGGACAGTGTGTCCACAGCGTCCATTGTGGACGACACGGTGACGTTGTTCGCGCTCTGCTGTCATCCGTCGCTGACCCCGTCCTCGCAGATCGCGCTGACGCTGCGGGCGGTCGGCGGGCTGACCACCGCGGAGATCGCGCGGGCCTTCCTGGTGCCGGAAGCCACTGTGGCGCAACGGATCAGCCGGGCCAAGGCGCGCGTCAAGGGCCTGAAGTTCGAGATGCCCGGCGATCTCGCGCCGGTCCTGCACGTGCTGTACCTGATCTTCAACGAGGGCTACACCGCCAGCTCCGGCTCCTCGCTGCACCGGGTCGAGCTGAGCACCGAGGCGATCCGGCTGGCGCGTCAGGTCAAGGACTCCTCACCGGAGGCCGCCGGGCTGCTGGCGCTGATGCTGCTGACCGATGCCCGGCGGCCGGCCCGGACGCTCGCCGACGGATCGCTGGTCCCGCTGGCCGAACAGGACCGTTCGCGCTGGGACGCCGGCCTGATCGCCGAAGGTGTGGCGCTGATCACGTCCACGCTCGAAGGCGGTTCGGTTGGGCCGTACCAGCTTCAGGCCGCCATCGCCGCCGTTCACGCTGAGGCGCCTGCCGCGGCGGACACCGACTGGCCGCAGATCCTTGCCCTGTACGACGTTCTGCTCCGGCTCTCGCCCGGGCCGATGGTCGTGCTCAACCGGATCGTCGCCGTCGCCGAGGTGCACGGGGCGGCCGCCGCTCTCGCACAGCTCGACTCGGCCGGGCTCGACGACCACCACCGTGTGCACGCCGTCCGGGCGCATCTGCTTGACCTGCAAGGGAACAAGGCCGCCGCGCGAGCCGAGTACGAGGCGGCGGCGCGGGCCACGCTGAGCGTTCCGGAGCGCCGCTACCTCTCCTCGCGCGCCGCCCGGTTGGCCTAACCAGGGAAAATACTGGTTTGACCGGCAATAAGGTTGGGCATCCAACGAAATACAGCCGGTTGACGTCGGCATGGAGGGAGCCAGCGATGTCTCGTCGTGATGGGAACCGAAGCGTACCGACCAAGACTCGCCTCCGACGAGGAGTTCCCAGCATCGACGCGGACTACACCGGCGCGTGTACCTGTCGCCAGTTCTCCGGCGGTCGTGCTGTACACAACTACGGCCAGCCCGGTTGTCGTTACGCCTGACGGACTTTCGTCCGCACGAGGGCCCCGATCGCGCCCGCCACACAGATCCAGGCGAACCAGTCGCCGATATCCGTGTACGCGGTCGATCCTGGGCTCGCCACGTCGGCCACGAGCGTCGTGACCGGTCCTTCGCCGCCCGAGTGAGCTGACGCCCGCACACGGCCCCAGCCGTCGGCGATCATCACCTCACCGGTGCGGTCGGACCAGACCACGGCCTGGCCGTGTTCCACCCCGCGGAGCAGGGCGACCCGGCTGTGCTGCCAGCCGTTGTCGTCCTCGTCCGAGGCCGGGACGGCCAGGATGCGGGACCCGGCTTGGGCGTAGTCGCGGGCCGGGCTGGTGTGGTTGACATCCAGGCAGATCTCGATGCCGATGCCTTCGCCGGCGAAGACAAGGTCGTGCCCGGGCGGGGAGACCGTGTCGTGGTGCTTCAGGTAGGTGCCGCGGTCGGGGAACGTCAAGGCGTAGTTGTACTTCGCGCGATCGTCGATGTACGCGTAGCCCATCACGATGGTGAGACCGCGGGCCTTGGCGATTCTCTCGAGTGGGTCGAAGGCGGGCCGGGGTTCCGTGCCGCTGAAGGATTGTTCCGGCAGGACAACGGTTGTCACGCCGTCCGGCAGGCCCGCGATCGCGCTGGCGTAGGTGTCCAGGAGATCCCGGCCGGCCTGGGTGCCGATGTTCGGCGCCCAGATGTGCTGGTTCGTGGCTATCGCCGCTACCCGTTGTGCCGGGCCGTCTTTGGGCCGGATCGCACCCAAGGCCAGGACCAGCGCGAGAACTCCCAGTGCGGCGGCGGCGATCCTGAGCCGCAGCACCGCGATGGCGGCGGGTACGAACAACACCAGGAACTCGACGCCCCACATGCCGGTCACGGACGCCGTCTGCAGCAGGAGCGGGAAATCGCCTTGCTCGTTGGCGAGGTTGCTTTGCATGCCCATCGGGTTCGCCACCGAGACGAGGTAGATCAGGCCGGTCCACGCGGCCGGTGTGGCCAGCGCCGCGAGCAACGGCCGATCGCGCAACCGGTGAAAGACCCACACCGCCGCGGTGAACGTCAACGCCATGCCGACGTCGATCATCAGGCCGATCGGGATCAGCGGGGTATCGTGCGAACGCAGCTGCAGCGGCCAGGCGTTCGCCGTGCCGAGCAGGAACGCCAGGAACGCGCTGATCGCGGCCGTCCAGGCGGCGGAACTCCGGGCCAGCACCAGGATCGGCAGCGGAGCGAGCCAGGTCAACGCCGCGACCGGGGTGTACCCGGTGCCGAAGTAGAACAGGATCGCCGAAGCCGCGACCGCCGCGGCGCTACGTTTTAAGTCCATTGAGGACCCTCCCCACGGTCCGGGTGCACAGTGCCCGGAAGTCCGCCTCGGGCAGGGTGATCCTGCCGCCGAGGTACTGCTGGACCAGGCCGGTCACCGGCATCGTCAGCGCCAGGGTGACCTCCAGCGGGTCGTCCGGGCGCAGTTCGTCGTCCTTCATGGCGTCCTGGACGGCCGCGAAGACCGGCGCGAACGCGGGCGAGCCGCCGGTGATGAAGTCGTCCGGGAACCGTCGCGCGCCCGCCCAGCGCTCACTGACCAGGAACGCGTACAGGTTCGGCTGGTGCAACGCGAAGTCCAGGAACTCGGCCAGTGCCAGGGCGAACCGGGCCTCGAAGCCGAGGTCGCCCCTGTGGCTGACCCAGTTCTCGGTGGCCTTCGCGACGCCGGTGTCCACGGCCGCGCGCAGCAGTGCCTCCCGGTTCGGGAAATGGCGGTAAGTGGCCATCGCGGTCAGGCCCACGTCCGCCGCCACCCGTCGCATGGTCACCGCCTGGGCGCCCTCGTTCACCAGGATCGCCAGTGCGGCGGCCGCCAGCCGGTCCGCGGTCTCACTCATGTGTACAACGTACACGTCCAGGTCTACGCTGTACACATCTACTGCGGGCCGGGCACGGTCCTCCTAGGGTG
>CBIMJO010000061.1:0-15201 GCA_966244135.1 uncultured Actinocrispum sp.
GTCAACTGTTAGGTCCGACTTTTGTTCAAGAACGCTTCTGACGTGCGTAAATGGGCGAACCTGTCATGCGCCTGTTAGGTTGTTCCATGACAGATGACAGGAACCTGGAGGGCGTCTGATGAGCACGACCCCGCCGACACGACCAGAGGCGAACCGTGGGCCGATGTGGCGTGTCATCGCCCGAACCATCCGCAACGACATTGAGGCCGGGCGACTGCGCCATGGTCAGCAGCTACCGAGCACGAGAGAGCTGGCAGCCCAGTTCGGCGTCAGTGTTGACCCTGTCGCGCGGGCCATGGCTGAACTCGCAAATGAAGGACTGGTGATCAACCGAGACCGAGCGGGGCGAATCGTGCACAATCCCGATGCCGAACCTGCGTCACCACAGACGCCCACTATCCCGCAAGTTGTCCTGATCGGAGGGTACGCGGGGAGCGGAAAGACCGAACTTGGTCGGATCCTCGCGCGGCGTACTCATTGGCCCATGCTCGACAAGGACACGACTACCCGTCCAGTCGTTGAGGCGGCGTTGGAGAAGCTGGGCATACCGCCAAGTGATCGAGAGTCGGATGTCTACCTGGATGTAATCCGCCCCAGCGAGTATGAGGCACTCCTAGCGACGATGGCTGAGAACGTTGCATGCGGCAGCAGCGCCATCGTCACGGCCCCGTTCATTCGAGAACTTTCGGACCGCGCATGGTGTGAGCGACTCGCTGCGACAGTAGGCGATCTGAAAGCACAGCTTCACGTGGTGTGGATGCGGTGCGATGCCCCCACGATGAGGAGCTACATCAAGCAACGTGGCGCTGCGCGAGACGCGAGCAAGTTGGCGAACTGGGACCAGTACCTTGCGTCCGTTGACCTGAACTTCACGCCCGCCATTGCACACGAGGTGGTTGACAATTCCGGCGACGCACGGCCGCTGCAAGATCAGGCAGTCGATCTTCTACGTGAACTGACCGCCAAGTGAAGGTCAACCCGACGATTGGATGGGTAAGACTTTGCCTATGAAGGTGCTGGTAAGCAACGAGATTGACGACCAGGTCGGACGCGAGATCCTTGGCATGATCAGCGGCGTCCAGGTAGTGCCATACGATCCGAATACACTGGATCTGTCCGACGAACAGCTCTCGGCTGACATCCTGCTCCCGCCTTACCGCAGCAGCCATCGCGCGCTCCCGTTGCTCGATCGGCTTCCGGCTCTACGCATGGTTCAGCTGTTGTCCGCTGGCATAGACGAGTGGGCGGGGGACGTGCCGAAGCACGTTGTCCTTGCGAGTGCCCGTGGGGCACATGGTCGTCCGATATCGGAGTGGGTCATCTCAGCCATCCTCGCTCTGTACCGCCAGTGGCCTGCACTGGTTCGGTTCCAGGATGCGCGAACCTGGGCACACCGACGCGTAGACGCAGAAACCTTGGCAGGTAAGCGAGTCCTCATCGTCGGAGCAGGCGCAATCGGTACGGCCGTTGCCCAGCGCGTGCGCGTTTTCGAGGCAGAGGCGACCTTGGTGGGGCGCACTGCGCGCGAAGGTGTCTGTTCAGCGGACGCGCTGCCCGAACTGATTGAGTCGCATCAGATTGTGGTAATCGCTGCGCCTGTAAACGAGGGCACTCGCGGACTGGTCAATAAGGACTTTCTCGCGGCAATGCCAGATGATGCGCTCCTGGTCAATGTTGGACGCGGTCAGATCGTGGACACCGACGCTCTCACCGCTGAGCTTCAGGCTGGGCGGCTACGGGCGGCACTGGACGTCACCGACCCTGAACCGCTGCCAGCAGACCACCCCCTGTGGGAGTGTAAGAACGTGATCATCAGTCCACACATGTCGCGAACCGTGCCAGGCACCAACGCCCTTTGCTACGAAGTGGCCGGCAATCAAATCGCAACGTTCGTTGAAGGCGGCACACCTTCCAACATGGTGCGGCTTGACGGGTAGTCATTCAGCGATGCCGTTCGGGCGTCATGGTGGCGGACATGCTCAAACCAACGCTTCGACCAGCCGTACCCGGTCATCTGTCCGAGTTGACGGCATGCGTGACGCATAGTCGCGAACACGGCTTAGCGTCTGCCGTGCCGCGTCTAGGTCTCCCGTCCGGGCATATGACTCAGCTAGCCACGTCAGGTAGAGCGCTACCTCTCGCGAGTGCTCTCGGGGATAGGTAGCCACGGCCGCAGTCAGCAAGGGCTCTGCTCTGGCAGGCTCGGAGATCTCGATCAGGCAGCGCCCTGCCATGACGTCGATTTCGGCTCTGTTGAGCCAATACACCCACTCAGGCTCTGGGATGCCTGCGGATCGGCTCTCATAAGAGTCGTCTACTGCGTCCAGTGCCTGGAGTGCTGACTCCCGATCCCGGGCCTTCGCACTTGCCCAGGCCACGCGTTCCAGCAGCAGAGCACGGACGACCGGAGTTGCTTGCTCTGCTCCTTTGACAGCGGATCTCGCTAGTAGCAACGCATCCGCTGGGTTCCCGTTGTTTGCGAGCTGGTAGCTCAATGTGGAAAACAGTTGGGCCACAAGGGGATCGTTGCCTGCGGCCTGCGCCGCGGAGGCCCCAGAGAGATACATCCGTTGGGCGTCGGCCAGATGTCCCGCGTCACTCGCCACCCAACCGGCAAGCTGCGAGAGTTCACCAGTTGCAGTGAGCAGCCTCTGGCCCGTCGACTCCGCATAGGAACCGTTCCGCACCAAAGATTCGAGCTCCGTCAATTCCTGGGTGACCGCCGGAAGAAGGTCTGTACTGCCGACCGTGTCGTCAAGGTGCCTCAGTTCGACCACGCGGGCTTCTACAGCGTTTGCTAGGGACTCGCCTACTCGTCGACCAGAACGTGTTTGCACGGCAACGGGTGATGGGTTCACAAGCCACTGATGAGCACGGCGAACCGGATCCGTGCCAAGCGGGACGCCTAGCGCGTCTTCGTACGCCTGAATGTGCTCCGGCAAGATCGTTCGCCTGCCGGTCTCCAGATGTCCAAGCAACGCCTTGCTGTAGTTGGTCCGGCGAGCCATCGCCGCCAAGCTCACTCCGGCGGCGTCACGGGCCGCCCGGAGCGCTGCGGCTAGCTCACTCATTCCGGCCCCTGCGGTTGTAGACGTTTGTAGACGGCTTAATCCAGCATATCGGCTGGTTCCGGGCCCACGATTAGGTTCGTGGGCGTACGGATCGGAGACCAAGTGGGTTCCCCACTGCTAGACGAGTGGCTGGGCACGCTTCGCAGCGCGAAATGGACGTTCTTCTACATGCCGAATCGGGAGAATCCGGCCGCTGTCGCAGCCGTCTACCGGTGGCGCGATGCTGTGGACGTCTTCGGGCTGTTCGGAGATCGGTCCGGCCTGGCCTATAGGTCCCCGATGCCGGCCGACGGGCAGCCCTTCCGTCCCGTGCTGGTCTCCTGGACATTCGGCGGTGATCCTGTCTGGGCGATCCGTGGAGTCCTTGCTCTACCGATGCCCGGCGATCCCACAGAACCGGTATGGATCCAGGATGCTCCGCCGCTGTGTCGGGTCCTGGGGGATCTTGCCGACAGTGGATATGTGGTCCGGCCGCCAACATGAGCAAGCGTGCGCGGGCGAGTAGGCGACTCTCAAGCCTGTTGACCAGCAAGTCTGGGACCTTTGTGCGGGTCTACTACGACCGTCAGATCCGGCGATATCGCGTCGTGTGGACTCTCGGGCCTGATGTAGCCCAAATGCATGCGTACGCGGTCGCAGAATCCAGCCAGGTGCCGGATCTGGATATCGCGACGCTCCTATGGCACCGAACCGCCTGAGCGTTCGGTCGCCGATCGCGGCAGTGCTCGATGGGCCAGGCGACGGCAGGCACGACGGGCGGTCCGCGCGCGGTGGCCACCACTAGTTCGTTTTCTTCGTTTGTTTCGTACCTGGCGTACCACTCAGTCCCCGACGAGTGAGGCTGTAGCCGAGGGGGGTGGCTTGCCAGTATCGAACGCACGTTCGATACTGGCGTCATGGTCACGATCAATACCCCGTACACGCAGTGGGATGGTGACGACCTGCACGGTCGGCACGCCAAACTCACACGTGTATGGGTGCGCCCCGGCTATCTCCACGATCCGCATGCGCCGAGGCATGTAGTGGGACACGGACTTGACCTGAGCGGCGTGGTTCCGGGGCTCTTGAGTGGCTGGTTTCAGACTGTCGACGGGCAATGGCTAGGGGTAGTCGGGTTTCAGCTGCCTTATGCCGATGGACGACGGGCGAAAGTGCGGCTGCCTGATCAGGTCGTTCCGGCATATTCGCTACGGCCGCGTGACGAAGACTAGGAGCAGCGGACTTCCCACGGGGTCACCCGATCAGGGGGTCCTTGTCCGGCTAGAGGTCTGAACGCATCAGTGACAGGGCCGGAGCAGCGGGGTTCCTCCCCCGACGGTCGCCCACTGCTCCGGGCCAATCGGCCACTAAGCAACGCGGCCGGACCACGCAGGGAAGCCTCCAATTGGCTGTATCCGGACTTGTCGGAGTTACAGGTTTCACGCCAGACGCGACGTTCAGCCTGTGAGCATGAAAACGGAGGGTGGCAAAAAACGCCGGTTTCACGGGATCCGGCGGCAGTGGGCGCGTCGTAGCGGGACGTGGTGGTGGGCGACGTTGGTCATCGTCCTCCCCGTCGCACTGATCACCGCCGCTGCGGTTACCGCGCTGTTGACGTTTGTGGACGTTGGGACCGATCCGAAGGACCGTATCGAAGTCATCAAGACTGGTCTGACCGTCGGTGCCGGCACCGGCGGCATCGTTGCCTTGATCCTGACTGGACGCCGACAGTGGGCCACCGAGCACGACAACCGCGAACGCCGCCTGACTGAGTTGTACCTCAAAGCGGTGGAGCAGCTTGGCTCGGACAAGGCCGCAGTCCGGCACGGCGGGCTGTACGCGTTGGCGCGGGTCGGACAGGACAACCCTGCCCAGCGACAGAACGTGGTGGACGTGCTGTGTGCCTACCTCCGCGCGCCCTATACGCCTCCAGGCGAGACACCTCGGCTCAGACTTGGACCACGCCGCCCACTCCTGCGCACACGGCGGTCAGAAATTCTCGGAACCGCATCGGCTGACCGAGTTGATCCACCTCCGCCTACCCGTGGTGCGATCGAGGCCGAAGCTCAGCAAGAACGCGAAGTACGGCTCACCGCACAACGCCTCCTTGCACGCCACCTCCGCCACCCCAGAGAAGAAGAGAACGCGCCGCTCACCTTCTGGGAAGGAATGAAACTCGACCTCACCGGAGCCACCCTCATTGACTTTGACCTCCGCAACTGCCGAACTGTCGACGTCACATTCACCCGAGCCAAATTCATTGGAAAAGTCCTGTTTCGGAATGCGGAGTTCGGCGGAACCGCGTTGTTCGATGCGGCCGAGTGTGAGGGTGCCGAATTCACCGGGGTGAAGTTCGGCCGGGTCGCCTCGTTCGGCAGGACGAAGTTCAGCGAGAGCGCGTGGTTCGTTGGGGCGGAGTTCGGGGATGCCATGTTCGATGGGGTGAAGTTCGGCGGGTTCGCCACATTCTCTTCGGCGAAGTTCAGCGCGTACGCCTTGTTCAGTGGGGCGAAGTTCGGAGGTGAGGCGGGGTTCGAGAGGGCGATGTTCAGCGGCAGGGCTGGGTTCGAGGAGGCGAAGTTCGGTGGAAAGGCGGGGTTCAAGGACGCGAAGTTCGGTGGGAACGCGGGGTTCGAGAGGGCGGAGTTCGGAGGCGGAGCGGGGTTCGAGGACGCGGAGTTCGGAGGCGGAGCGGGGTTCGAGGGCGCGAAGTTCGGTGGGAAGGCGGGGTTCAGTGGGGCGAAGTTCAGCGCGAACGCCTTGTTCAGTGGGGCGAAGTTCGGAGGTGAGGCGGGGTTCGAGAGGGCGATGTTCAGCGGGAGGGCTGGGTTCGAGGAGGCGAAGTTCAGCACGAACGCCTGGTTTCACAGAGCTGAGTTCCACCGGAATGCTGTGTTCGATATAGCGGAGTTCGGCTGGTTCACAGGATTCGGCGGGACGGTGTTCGCCGAGTACGCGGGATTCGGCGGGACGGTGTTCGCCAAGTACGTTGAGTTTATGGAGGCGAAGTTCAGAGGGAACGCAGGGTTTGCCGGAGCTGAGTTCTACCAAAATGCAGAGTTCGAGCACGCGGAGTTCAGCAAGGCCGCGGCGTTCGGCGGAGTGAGGTTTTGCGGGAACGCCGGGTTTAGCGCGGTGAAGTTCGGCGGGGAGGTCACGTTTATCGCGGTGAGGTTCGGGGGGGACGCTAGGTTCACTAGAGCGGAGTTTTGCGGGAATGCGGGGTTCGAGCGGGCGGAGTTCGACGGGTACACCTCGTTCGACGAGGCGACCTTCGCTGGGGGAGTGCCGGATAATGTGGCTGCATACCAGGCATCCCGGAGCGGCGGCCACGGATCGCCCGCGCGCGGCAGCGACGTGCTATAGATCTGAGGCGAACTTCATCGACCGAGGCAATCGGAGTTCACAAAGGTAAGCCCCCTCCGGCTACAGCCTCTTGACCCAGTCGAGGCTCCGTCACAAGGCAGGGGCTCAATTCAGGGGCTCATTCAGGCCGGTCCCGGGTAGTTCACTCCCATCCGTCAAATGCCCTCTACCAGGGGATACGTACTCCCACGAATCTTGGTGTATGGTGATGCGTAGAACTTGAAAGCGGAAGACGGGAGACCGTCCGGGGGTTCAAATCCCTCCGCCTCCGTCCTCCGGAGACCTGTGTCCGCGGAAAGCGCGGACCGGGTCGTCCGGCATTATTTTGGGGGGACGACCCCCACACCCCCCGATGCGGGCTGCGCCCGCAGGCTCCGCGACTTCGTCTGCGGAAGCTGCGGGGCTGTGCCCAGAGCGGTGACTGCGGGCGGACGTGGCCGCCGGTCTGCCGAGTGGATGTGTCGCGAAACGCTTGAAAGCGATTTGTGCATGGCAATGGGTTAAGGGAAGCGGCGGCGGCTTAGGGTGCGGGCGCGGCGGACGAGGGAGTCGACGATTTCGGCGGCGGATACGGGGGCGTCGCCGGTGGGGGTGCAGCAGGAGGGTTTGGTGCGGGTGTGGGCATTGGGTGGGCGGATGCCGGCGAGTTCGTAGAGGCGGTCGTAGACGTCGAGGTCGGGGTCGGCGCCGTGCGGGCCGACGAGGAGGATCCAGGCCAGCGTGGAGGACTCGAAGGCGACCACGACGCGGTCGGAGCCCCTGAGGTGTTTCACGCACAGGCGTGGGAGGGGTTCGGGGCCGGTGACGCGGTAGCCCAGGGCCGCGCAGCCCCTGTGTGCGAGGTCGTCGAGGAAGGCCTCGTACGCCTTGCGCGCGGGACCCCTGAGGATCGCCGCCTGGGCACTGGCCAGTGGGGTCTCCGCTATCTGGACTGAGGTCACTCGCGGACGACGCGCCCCTCGCCCTGGCTCATCTGCTCCAGGCTCGTCGCGAGGTCGACGCGGTCCAGCAGCGCCTGGTCGGCCAGCCGCCGGTACACCTCGTCCAGGAGACCCCTGTGCTTGCCCGCCCGGCGTAAGTCGGCCACCAGGTGCAGGACCTGGTGCAGGCGGGAGGCGTCCAGCAGCATCCGCGGGGAGGTGTGGCTCACGGTCAGCACGCCTTCCTGGGCCCAGGCGCGCACGGTCTTCTCGGTCAGGTCCAGCAGCTCGCCGGCCACCACCGGGCGGACGGGCGGGGCCTGGGCGAGGGCGCGCTCGACCACGCCGATCAGCGTGGACCGGCGCTGGTCGTGCTCCGGCAGCGTGTCCGCGACCGACTCGATCTCCTCCACCTGGGAGAACAGGTCGCGGAGCTGCTGCGTCTCCGCCATCACGGTCATCACGGCCTCCCCGCCGAGAGCAGTACACTACCGAGTATAGGCGACTTTTTCGGTAGTCGAGAAGGGGGAGAGTTGCGTTCACTGGAGGGGCTGCGGTTCCGTGCCGCGGAGCACACCGAGGGCGGCGAGGTCGAGCCCGCCACCATCTTCACCTACCACGAGCGGGACGGCGAGATCTGGGCCGAGTACGCGGGTGGCCGGATCAAACGCGGCTACCTCGTCGGCACGCGCGCCGGTGACCGGCTGGAGTTCCGGTACGCCCAGCTCAACACCGCGGGCGAGACCAGCACCGGGCACTGCGTGTCCACTGTGGAGGAGTCGGTCGGCGGGACGATCAGGCTCGTGGAACGCTGGCAGTGGGAGTCCCGGATCGGCAGCGGCACCAGCGTGGTGGAGGAGATATGACACCGGACGAACTGCTCACCACGACCCGCTCGGTCCGCAAGCGCCTCGACCTCGGCCGCCCGGTACCGCTCGAACTGGTCCGCGAATGCCTGGAGATCGCACTGCAGGCGCCCTCCGGCAGCAACCGCCAGACCTGGCACTGGCTCGTCGTCACCGACCAGGCCCAGCGCGCCGCGCTGGGCGAGCTGTACCGCCGGGCCGTCGACGCCTACCTCGAATCCCCGGGTGCCGCCGGGAAACTCTTCAGCGACGACCCGGACCGTGCGCACGTCCAGACCCGTGTGGGTGACAGCGTCGCCTACCTGGGGGAGCACATGGGCGATGTGCCGGTGCTCGTCGTGCCGTGCCTGAAAACCAAGCTGGCCGAAGGCAACCAGGCCGGCACCTGGGGCTCGGTGCTGCCCGCCGCGTGGAGCTACATGCTCGCCGCCCGGTCCCGCGGCCTCGGCACGGCCTGGACGACGCTGCACCTGACCTACGAGGCCGAAGCCGCGGAAATCCTTGGCCTGCCGGAGGGTGTGCACCAGGCGGCGCTCATCCCGACCGCCTACTACACCGGCAGCACGTTCAAACCGGCCGCACGCGTCCCTCTTGATCAAGTGCTGCATCTGGACCGCTGGTAGGCCGTCCGCCAAGATCAATGGTATGACGATTGAACGACCTGGCGACATCATCGCTCACGTGAACAGCACGTACGCCACTGACCTGTTCATCGCGGTCGTCAGCGACTTCGACATGTTCACCACACTGGCGGGACGGGACAGCACGTCCTCGGCCGAGCTCAGCGCGCTGCTGGGGATCGACGAGCGCGCGGCCGACGTGACCCTGACCTACCTCGTGGCACTGGGGCTCCTCGAACGACTGCCGGCCGGTTCGGTCAAGCTCTCGCCTGTGGGACAAGAACATCTGGTCGCTGGGGTGGATGTCGACCTGCGCTACTACGCCGCCATGGTGGCGGACCGGCCGGGCGTCCGCGATGCCGTGACAGTGCTCAGGACGGGGCGCCCGGCGCCCTGGGAGAGCGCGAAGGACGGTGAGGACTGGATCACCCGGATGTCCTCGACAACCGAGTTCGCGAACACGTTCAGCGCCGCGATGGACGCGCGCGGACGCTATCTCAGTCCGCCGCTCGCGGAAGCATTGCGCGAGCTGAAACCCGAACGGGTTCTCGACGTCGGCGGCAGTTCCGGTGTCTACGCCTGCGCCATAGCCAAGGCGTTGCCGGAGATCACCGCGGCCGTGCTGGACATTCCCTCGGTGGTCGACTTCTCCCGCAGCTCCATCGCGGCGAAGGGCATGACCGACCGGGTGGACGTCATCGCCGGCGACATGTTCGCCGAGCTGCCAACGGGTTTCGACGTGCACCTCTACTCGAACGTGTTCCACGACTGGGGTGCGGACGACATCGAACGGCTCGCGGCCGCCTCGTTCGCCGCGCTGCCGTCCGGCGGTGTGCTCGTCGACCACGACATGCACATCGACGAGGACAAGTCGGGACCGTTGCGCCAGGCCGAGTTCTCGGTGCGGATGATGCTGATCACCGCCGGGAAGTGCTACTCCACACCGGAACTGGCCGAGATCTTCCAGGGGGTGGGCTTCGCCGAGGTGACCTCAACGCCGACCACCGCGGGCTACAGCATCGTGGTGGCGCGCAAACCATGATCACTGTTTGCTACGCCGGCGAGCAACCGCCGGAGGAGTGGGACGCGTCGGTGTTCCTGGCCGGGCCGACGCCGCGCGACCCGGGCGTGCCGTCCTGGCGGCCGGAGGCGATCGCCGAGCTGGAACGCCAGTGGCACAACGGTGTTCTGGTGGTGTTCGTGCCGGAACCGGCCGACGGCAAGCGTTATCCCGATTACGAGGACCAGGTGGACTGGGAGGAACGCTGGCTGGACGCGGCCGACACCATCATGTTCTGGATCCCGCGGGCCATGGCCACCATGCCGGGGCTGACCACGAACATCGAGTTCGGCCGTTATGAGTCATCCGGGCGGGTGGTACTCGGCGCACCGGAATCCGCCGAACGGATGGAGTACCTGCGCATCCACGCGTTGCGCAACGGTGCCCCGGTCACGACGACGCTCGCGAACACCGTGCGGATGTCGTTGTCGCCCATCGGCGATGGCGTGCCGCGGTCCGGCGGTGAGCGGTTCGTGCCGATGAAGGCCTGGCAGTCGCCCACCTTCCGCAACTGGTATGCGGCACAACAGAACGCGGGCAACACCCTGCTGCACGGCAAACTGCTGTGGACCAGGAAGGCGTTCCTCTGGGTCTTCCACGCGCGGATGCACATCGCCGCGGAGGACCGGGTCAAGTCCAACGAGATCGTCCTCGGCCGGCCGGACGTCGTGTCCATTGTGGCCTATCATCCCGGCGAGACCGTGCTGCAGCACCAGGTCGTGCTCGTCCGCGAGTTCCGGCTGCCGTCCTGCTCACCGGACGGCTACGTCCGGGAACTTCCCGGTGGCGGCGTGCTGCACGGCGAACCGGTGGACCAGGCGGCGCACGAACTGGCCGAGGAGACCGGTCTGCAGGTCGGGGCGGACCGGTTGTGCGCCGGTCAGGTGCGGCAGGCGATCGCCACCCTGTCGGCCCACCGGGTGCACGTGTTCACCGTCGAGCTGACCGCCGACGAGATCGCGAGCGCGCGGGAAAATCCCGGCCCGCACGGGATTGCCGAGGACTCCGAACGCACTTTCGTCGAGATACGAAGCTATTCGGACATTCTGGGCGAGCAACTCGTTGACTGGGTGACAGTCGGCGTGCTCGCCGCGGCGTTCACCGGACCCGCACGGTGATCCACGAGTCCAGTTTGACCGGTTGTCCCTCGCCGTCGACGGACACCACCGTCCATTCCGGACGGAAAGTTGCCGACGTCTCGGCCCCCGACGAGTAAAGGATATTGGCGAAACCGAGGTCTCTGAGCTGGTCGTCAACGTTCGCCGCCGAGCGGCCGGACAGGTTGCCGGGGATGGTGATGACCGGCTTGGAGTCGTCGAAGTCGAGAAAGGTCAACAGGATCACCGCGGCCGCGAGGACACCGGTGACCCACATGGTGGTCTTCGACTCGGTCATCACTCACCTCCGCGCACCTGCTTGTACTCGCGGTGGCAGCGCTCGTTACATAAGTACGTCGGCTACGCACCCGCCCCGGTCAGTGGCTCTCGCAAGCCTCGTAGATGGGCGCTGCGCCGACAGCCCACGCGACATCGCAGTTCGGGTAGTAGATCGGCACGTCGGGCAGGGAGAACGTGAGGGTGATGTTCGGGCGCGCCGGCGGGTTCTTCGGGCTGGGCGGCGGGACCGCGGCCGAACTGGTCTGCTTCGGCGAGGGCGGCGGAGTCGTTGTGCTTTTTGTCACAGTGGTCGCGTCCATCGTCGGTGACGCGATGATCATCCCGCCGTTGTCCGGCTCGCGGTAGGCGACCGTCGGGAACGTCTGCGCGCTGATCGTGGTGCCCGGTGCGCTGTCGTTCAGCAGCACCGCAGCGAAGACCGCGAGCACGGCGAGACCCGCCGCCACCCAATGCCACTGTCTGCCGGCCATGGACGTCCTCACCATCGGATACCGGTCTTGTCCGCGCGACGGGTCCCGGTGTTACAAGCGGATCTCCCTCCTGAGGGGGAATGCCGTCACTCGCGCGATCGATGTACTCCGTTTGCCGGAAGACGACCGTGTCGGTCATGCGGATGGTTACCAGTCAACGCTTTCCCGGCGCGCGGGCGGCGGTCGAGGCGGCCGGAGTGGACTTGCGCGCCGAGCTTGACCAGGTGGAACGGGGATTGCGTGACACACTTCGGGATCCGGGGAACGCCTTTCTCAGCAAGGCCGCCACGCACCTGATCGAGGCGGGTGGCAAACGGTTCCGCCCCTTGATGGTCCTTCTAGGAGCATGCTTCGGCACCGACCGCTCGAGCGTTGTCGGCGCGGCCCAATTGGCCGAACTCGTGCATGTTGCAACGCTCTACCACGACGACGTGATGGACGAAGCGCCCGTGCGGCACGGCGTCGTCACAGCGAACACCAGGTGGAACAACACAATCGCGATCCTGCTCGGCGACTACCTGCTGGCCAGGGCGGCCGCATTGGCCGCGACGCTGGGGGATGACGCGGTTCGCTTGCAGGCGCGCACGTTCGCGCGGCTGGTCCGCGGCCAGATCGACGAAACCGTTGGCCCAGGTAAGGGCGTTGACCGAATCGGACACTGCCTGCGCGTGATGTCCGACAAGTCCGCGTCGTTGATCTCTATGGCGGTACGGCTTGGTGCCGCTGTCAGCGGCGCGCCCGGCCAAGTGGCGGATGCCCTTGCGCTGTATGGCGAACTGCTCGGCATCTCGTTCCAGATCGCCGACGACGTGCTGGACATCTGTGCCAGCGAACAGATCCTGGGCAAGAAACCCGGGACCGACCTGCGGGAAGGGATCGTCACGCTGCCGGTTCTCTATGCGGTGGAAGACGATCCTACGCTCGCGGAGATTGTGCTCTCGGGTCCGCTTGCAGACGAACAAACCCGGTCACACGCCCTCGACTTGCTGCGGGAATCGCCTGGCGTGCAACGGGCCCGGCGGGAAGCCTTCCGGCATGCGGAACGTGCCAAGGAACTGCTGTACGACCTGCCTGACATCCCGGCGAAAACCGCGCTGGCCAACCTCTGCGACTTCGCCGCGGGCCGTGTTTTCTAGCCCTGGACGTCGAGGAAGTTGCTGTCGATGTTGATGGTCACGTTGTTGTACGACTCGTCGTGACCACCGGTGTACTGGTGGATCCGCCGCCCGCCCCACCGGTCGCCGGGCAGGAACTTGCCGCCGTCCGCGTTGGCCTGCCCGTTCCACCAGCCGAACCAGACGTGGTCCGGACGGCTGTACGCGCGGTTGTCGAAGTTGCGCACCAGATCGGTGATCCCCGAACCGGCGCTGCTGTACACGCCCGAGCGGAACCCACGCTCCCGCAACCGGTCCGACCACCCGCTGAGGAACGACATCACCGCGCCGCTGCAGTTGCCGTCCGCGGTGTTGTATCCCTCCATGTCGTTGTAGATCACCGTGCCGGCCGACAGGCCGAGCCGTTTCGCCTGCTCCACAGCGTCGTTGGCGCCGTCCCGGCCCTGGTTGCGGGCGTTGCCGGGGTCCCAGTCCACCTTGTACTTGAAGTTCGTGCAGGGTGCTTGCGGGCCAACGTAAGTCGGGATGACGTGCCAGCCGTTGGCCGCCTGCTTGCCGATCCACTTGGCCGTCAGGTTCGGCTGCGCGCAGGCCCGGTGCACACCGCCGATGTACACGCCGATCGCCCGGTACGGCGAGGCGCCCCACGCATCCATCGTGGCCTGCGAAGGAGCAGCGCACGCGTCGAAGCCCTGTCCTGTGTAGACACCCGGCTGCACGCTCCGCACGGACGGCTGCTCGGCCCGCTCGACCGGCGTGGCCATCGACTTGAACCGGTCGCCGGAGACGGTCACCCGCCCGTCCGGCTCGATCAGCACGGCGTCGGTGACGTCGCGCAGCCCGCTCGGGCACCGCTGGTCCGCGCCGGGCGTCCCCAGGTACACCGCGTTGCGGTCGAACCGGACGCACTCCGTCGGATGCGCGGTGAGATCGACGACGGGCCAGCCGGACGGCACGGCGAACGTCCGGCCGCCGTAGCTGATGGTCTGATCAGCACTGACAGGACTCACCAGGGCGGCGGCGAGCGTGACGGCCCCCGCACCCGCGATCCACGCACGCATCCGATCCTCCCCGAAGGTCACTCTCCGTACACGATGTGAGACATCTTCGGTGATCTCGGCGACCACGGCCACTCGAACGCACTAGTCACGTGTCACCATGCAGGTAATGACACCCATCGAGGCGGCCGTGGTCGCTGTAGCAGGCATGTGCGCCGGCGCCATCAACACGGTCGTCGGCTCGGGCACGTTGATCACATTCCCGGTGCTGCTCGCCCTCGGTTATCCGCCCGTGGTGGCCAACGCGTCCAACAGCATCGGACTGGTGCCGGGCGGGGTGACCGGCGCGATCGGCTACCGGCGCGAGCTGGAGGGGCAGCGCAGCCGCATGCTGAGGCTGGGGATCTGCTCGTTACTCGGTGGGGTGACCGGGGCGCTCCTGCTGCTCTGGCTGCCGGCGGGGGTGTTCAAGGCCGTCGTGCCGGTGCTGATCGTGATCGCGCTGATCCTGGTGGTGATGCAGCCGTGGCTGTCGAAGCGGCTCGCCGAGCGGGAACGGCACGAACACGGCGGGGTCGGCGCGCTGGTCGGCACGTTCGGCGCGGGCGTGTACGGCGGCTACTTCGGCGCCGCCCAGGGCGTGCTGCTGGTGGGGCTGCTCGGCATCATGATCGACGAGAGCCTGCAGCGGTTGAACGCGTTGAAGAACGCGCTGACCGCGGGCGTGAACCTGGTCGCGGGCATCATCTTCGTGGCGATCGCGGACGTGGACTGGCTCGTTGTGCTGCTGATCGCGGCCGGCAGCACGGTCGGCGGCGTCATCGGCGCCAAGATCGGGCGCAAACTGCCGCCGGCCGTGCTGCGGGGCGTGATCGTCGTGGTCGGCCTGGTCGCGATCGTGAAACTGCTGACTAGCTGAAGGACCGCGCGGCCGCGAGGAACACGTCGTTCTCGTCCGGCGTGCTGACCGTCACCCGGGCGCCGTCGCCGGCGAACGCCCGCACGATGACCTTGTTCTCCATGCAGTGCTCGTTGAACGCGGCGGTGCGCTCGCCCAGCGGCAGCCACACGAAGTTCGCCTGCGTCTCGGGCACGTCGTAGCCCATCCCGATCAGCTCGTCGCGGACCCGGCCGCGCTCGTTCTTGATCACGGTGACCCGCTCGAACAGCTCGTCCTCGGCGTCCAGCGACGCGATCGCCGCGGCCTGGGCCAGGTGGTTGACGCTGAAGGGCACGTGGACCTTCCGCAGCGCGGTGGTCACGTGCTCGGGCGCGACCGCGTAGCCGATCCGCAGGCCGGCCAGGCCGTACGCCTTGGAGAAGGTGCGCAGGACCATGA
>CBIMJO010000062.1:0-15190 GCA_966244135.1 uncultured Actinocrispum sp.
CTGCCGAGGCCGCCGACGGGACCCATGTCAAACCGAACCGCGCCCCAACCCCGCACGCACCCGAAGACCCCGAGCTGAACCGCCCCAACCAAGCGGGCACCCAAGATCCGAGCCGAACCCACCCGAACGGGCCTAAGCTGTCGCCATGCTGACCGGACTACACACCATCATCTACAGCCCCAAAGCCGACGAACTCCGCGCCTTCCTCCAGGACATCCTCGAACTCCCCTTCGTGGACGCGGGAGGAGGATGGCCGATCTACGCGATGCCGCCCGCCGAACTCGCGGTACACCCCTCGGACGAGTCCAAACACGAGCTCTACCTGATGTGCACCGACATTCAGGAGGCTGTCGGTCAACTGCGGGCCAAGAACGTTGAGGTGAGCGAGCCGGAGAACCAGGGGTGGGGGATCCTGGCGAGTATCACGCTGCCGGATGGGTCGGGTCTGGGGATCTACGAGCCCCGTCACCCGTTGCCCAGCCGGTAGACGCGCTGGGCGGTGTCGGTTCCGATCATCGTGCCGAAGCGCAGGGCGTCGTCGGCTGTCCAGGCGCCGTCGGCCACACCGTCCTCGAAAACCCGCGAAAGCCCCCGGCGGAACAAAACCGCCGAGAGGTAGTAGAACTCCGCCAACCCGAAGGCATCCGAGGAGTACAGGAACTTCCCGAACGGGGCCAGCTCCAGCGCCTCGGCAAGCACAACGGTCGCCCGGTCCCCAAGGTTGTGCGTAGCCAGCCCGAGGTCCATGTACACGTGGGGGAACACCTGCGCCAAATACCCCGCCTCGCGGTGGAACGGGTAGTTGTGCAACAACATCACGGGCACGCCGGTGGGTTCAATGGCGCGGATCAGCCCCGTCAACAGCAACGGATCACACCTCCGGAGGTCCACATCGGAGTCGCCAAGACCCACGTGGAACTGCACCGGCAGCCCCAGGTCGACCCCGCACCACACCAGAAAGGCCTGCAGCACAGGCGAAGCCAGGCGCCGAGGCCCGGCCAGCCACCGCCCGGCGGCCACCGCGACCTCAGCGTGTGAAGGCCGCGAAGCCGAGAGGTCCAGCCCGGTGCGGTAGGCGGCGATCGACTTCACCCCCACCGCGCCCGCACACCGGGACTCCAAAAGGGACTGGAAAGCCGCGGCAAACCCAGCAGCGGTAACCGCCCCATGCAGAGACTCGGCGACCTGCTCCAACCGAACGATCTCGTAGGCAGGCCCGCCAACCAAAGCCGAGAGCGATGAAGGCGAAGAGATCGGCTCCGGCACATACCCGGTGTCCACGCACAAAGCCGACAATCCGGCCGCCCCAAGAAACCGCGCGGCCACCTCCTCATGCCCCAGTTCGGCCCGCCGCGCAAGATACGACGACACGGAGGTATGCGCAGGCAGGTCCAGCACCGGGGCACACCACCGCCGCACGGCAAGCCCGATCCGCGAGGAGAAGGCGTCGGCCGGAGCCGCGGCTTCGGTCAGCAAGGCGGAGAACGAGTCAACGGCGAGGTCCCGTAAGACCAGACCGTGGCAGTGGTGGTCAACCAGCGGCAGTTTCTCGAACATCGGCGAGCCTCTCCCCGACCCGGCGGGTCAGAGCCGGGGCCAGCAGCACGACAACGACCGAAAGCAGCAGCCACCCGCCGGCCACCACCGGCAGCCACCGCGCGGGTCCCTCGGTCGGGTATGGGATCACGTTGCGGTACAAGGTGTAACCCAGAACCACGATGGCCGCCACTGGAATGACCACCTGCCACCGCGGCACGTCCATCAACCGCTGCACGAACACCAGCCGGATCGCGCCCAGCGTCGTCAGCAGGTACGCCACGAGCAGGATCAACGTCCCGATGGCGCCGTACCAGGAGACCATGTCGAACACCGTGGCCCCGAACACCAAAGCCGACCCCACGATCAGCACGAGCCCAACCGAAGCAACGACAGCCGCCGCCCGCCCGGGTGTCCCCGCACCGGAGGTAACCCCAAGCCCGCGCGAGCCAAAGCCATCCCGCGACAAAGCGAACAACAACCGAGAAGCCCCAACGATACAGGCCAGCATGCACCCGAAAGCGCTCACGCAGGCGCCCAAGGTGATGAGGTCCCCGACCCAACCGCCCACAAAGGACCGTCCCAGATCCCCCACCACGGCCGAGGAAGACCCGAAGGCCGCCGGATCACCGAAAGCCATCATCGAAACGGCGGTCACCACCACGAAGAACACGCCGCCGAACAAGGCCGTGCCGAGGATCGCCCGTGGAATGGCCCGCCGCGGCTGGGTGGTCTCCTCACCCAGAGTCGCCGCCGCCTCGAACCCCGCGAACGACAAGAACGCGAACACGACCCCGAGGAACAGCGAAGACCCGCCGACATCCGGCGCGAGCGTGAACACCTCGAAGGAGACCCGCGAAGTGGAGGCGAGCCGCACGAACACGATCACGCTCACCAACAGGATCAAAGCGACCGTGACGACTTCGACCACCAGCACGAAGTTCGTGCCCCGCCGAGCTGGCACCACGGTCAGCCACAACCCCAGCACCATGGCCACCCCGGCGATCAGGAACGGCGCCCACGAGGGCGGCGCCGGCCACACCCCGATGACCTGCAGGAAAGCCGTCCCGAAGTTCCCTGCGGCCGAAGCGGTCCCGACCGCGAACAACGTGTATGTCCCCAGCAACCCCAACCCGGCGACAACACCCGTTCGCGGCCCCAGGGTCGCGCCGACGAACGCGTAGACCGACCCCGCGTGGTTGAAGTACTGACACAACCGCACGAACCCGTACGCCACCAGCAGCACAGCGACCGCGGCCAGCACGAACGCCAGCGGGACCGCCCGGCCCACGGACGGGACCATGAACTGCGGGTTGATGTTGACCGCCATGCTCGGCGCCATCAGGGCGACCGACAGGCCGATCGCCTGCCACACGGTGAGCGTTCGCTGGAGTTGTGCCATCGCGTACTCCCCTCAACAAGGAGATCATTGACCCCAACATAGGAGTGAGGGGAAGCGATGGATCTCGCGAACTTGACCGCGCGCGGGGTGCTGGCGGTGGCCGTGACCTGGGTCGACACCAGTGGCATCACCCGTGTCAAAGCGGTACCGGTGCAACGCCTGAAGCACGCCGTGACCAGCGGGATCGGCAACTCCCCCGTCTTCGACAACTTCCTGCTCGACGACTCGATCGTAGGCGGCGGCCCGGTCGGGGATCTACGGCTGAAGCCCGACTTGGGCCGGTTGGCGGTGCTGGCGGCTCAGCCCGGATGGGCGTGGGCGCCGGGCGTCCGGTACGACCAGGAGGGCAACGTCTACCCCACCGACGCGCGCGGGCTCGCACAGCGGACCGTCGAGCAACTCGCCGAGCAGGGCCTGAGCGTGCGGGCCGCGTTCGAGGTCGAGTGGTGCGTGTCCAGCGGCGCGGGCGACGAGTTCGTCCCGGCCTGCTCCGGCCCGGCGTACGGGATGGTCCGGCTGGCCGAGCTGGCCGGGTACCTGCACGACATCATCGACGCGCTGACCACCCAGGGCATCCACGTCGAGCAGATTCACCCTGAGTACGCGGCCGGGCAGTACGAGCTGTCGGTCGCCGCGGAGAGCCCGGTGGACGCCGCCGACACGCTGGTGCTGGTCCGCGAGACGATCCGGGCGGTCAGCCAGAACCACGGCCTGCGAGCCACGTTCGCGCCGAAGGTGCTGGCCGGCGGGGTCGGCAACGGCGGGCACATCCACCTGAGCGTGTGGCGCGACGGCCGCAACCTGATGGGCGGCGGCGACGGGCCGTACGGGATGACCGCCGAGGGCGAGGCGTTCATCGGCGGGATCCTGACCCGGCTGCCCGCGCTGCTCGCGGTCGGCGCTCCCTCGGTGGCCAGCTACCTGCGGCTGGTGCCGTCCAGCTGGGCCGGTCCGTACCAGTGCTGGGGCCTGGAGAACCGGGAGGCGGCACTGCGGTTCATCACCGCGGGCTCGCCGAACGTGGAGGTCAAGTGCTTCGACGGCGCGGCCAACCCGTACCTGGCGATCGCCGCGTTGCTGATCGCGGGCGGCGCCGGGGTCACCGAAGGCGCGCAGCTGCCGGACCCGATCAACGTGGACCCGGTGACGCTCGAGGGTGTGCCCATGCTGCCGATCGACCTGGACCAGTCACTGGCCGCGTTCGAGAACGAGCCGACACTGCTCGCCGCCTTCGGGGAGGAACTCGCCGGTGCCATAGCCACGGTCCGCAGGGGTGAAATAGCACTGTTCGAGGGAAATACCCCGCAAGAAGTTGCCGAACGTAGCCGTTGGCGTTACTGACAAGTACAGCTAGTGTTGCTGGTCCAGGGCGCGAGCGGCAAAGGAGCGGTCTTGATCAGCGGCGAGGACCTGCAGCGGGAGATCGACGGACAGACGGTCGCAAAGCTCTTGCGGCGCAACGCGAACGAGTTCGGCGACCTGCCGGCGCTGAGTTCGCACTGGGGACCGGACAAGACCACGCTGACCTGGGCCGAGGTTCGTGAGAGCGTGGCCGCGCTGGCCCACGGGCTGTTGGACCTTGGGCTCGGCCAGCGCGACCGCATGCTCATCATGTCGTCCCGGCGGCCCGAGCACTGGATGGTCGACCAGGCCGCCATGCACACCGGCGCGATCTCGTGCACCACCTACGACACCTTGTCGACCGAGCAGATCGCGTACGTGGCACGGCACAGCGCCGCGCCGATCGTCGTGCTCGAGGGCGCCGAGCAGCTCGGCCGCTGGCTGCCCGCCCTGCCGGAGCTGCCCGCGCTGCGCAAGATCATCGTCATCGACGAGGCCGCGATCCCGGCCGGCGACGACCGGTTCGTCTCCTACCGCGAGGTGCACGAGAAGGGCGCCGCCCGGCACGCCGCCGACCCGGCGATCTTCGAGCAGCTCACCGACGCGCTCGGGTTCGAGCAGCCGATCTGCATGATCTACACGTCGGGCACCACCGGCGACCCCAAGGGCGTGGTGCTGTCCAACCACAACATCATGGCCGAGGCCGCGTCGGTCGAGCTGGCGCACCCGCTGCCGATGCACGGCCATTCGGTGTCGTACCTGCCGTTCGCGCACATCGCCGAGCGGATGCTGGGCATCTATCTGGTGATCTACAAGGCCGGGCACGCCACCCTGGTCGCCGACCACACCCAGATCGTGCCCGCGCTGCACGGGGTCAAGCCGTTCGGCCTGTTCGGGGTGCCGCGGGTGTGGGAGAAGATGGCCGCCGCGCTGCAGGGCGGGCTCGCCGCGCTGCAAGGCGAGCAGGCCGCCGGGGTGCAGGCCGCTCGCGACGCCGCGCTGGAAGTGTGGCGGCTCAAGGGTTCTGGCCAGCCCGTGCCCGAGGAGCTGGCCGCGAAGCTAGCAGTGCTGGACGAAAAGGCACTGCTCCCGATCCGAACCATGCTCGGCCTGGACCGGATGCACCGCGGCGGCAACAGCGGCGCCGCGCCGATCCCGGTCGCGGTGCTGGACTTCCTTGCCAGCGTGGGCATTCCGGTGCTCGAGGTGTGGGGCCTGAGCGAGACCACCGGCGCGGTCACCGAGAACGTGCCCACCGCCTACCGGCCCGGTTCGGTCGGCCGCCCGCTGCCCGGCGCGGAGATCAAGCTCGGCGAGGACGACGAGCTGCTGGTCCGCGGCCCGCACGTCTTCCTGGGCTACCTGCAGGAGGACGGCTCGATCAAGCCCGACATCGACGAGGACGGCTGGCTGGCCACCGGTGACGTGGGCCGGATCGACGAGGACGGGTACGTCTACATCACCGACCGCAAGAAGGAGCTGATCATCACCTCGGGCGGCAAGAACATCGCGCCGACCAAGGTGGAGGGCCTGCTGCGGGCGCACCCGCTGATCGGCCAGGCGGTGGCCATCGGCGACAGCCGGCCGTTCGTCAGCGCGCTGCTGGTGCTGGACGACGAGGCGGCGCCGTTGTGGGCCAAGGCGAAGGGCCTGGACACCGTCGAGCTGTCCGCGCTGGCCAAGGACCCGGTCGTGCTGGCCGAGCTGACGGACGCGGTGGAGCGGGCGAACTCGGTGCTGTCCAAAGTGGAGCAGATCAAGAAGTTCGAGGTGCTGGACCAGGCCTGGACGCCCGAATCGGGCGAATTGACCCCGACCCTGAAGCTGCGCCGACGGGTGATCACCGCCCGCTATTCGGAGGCGATCGACGGCCTGTACGAATAGTGTGGGCGGGTGAGTTCCCACCACACTGAGCAAACGACACTCACGGTCAACGGCGAAGTCCGCCGGCTTCCCGTTGACCCGCGAACCACCCTGGTAGACGCGCTGCGCGAGCGGCTCGGGCTGACCGGGACCAAGAAGGGCTGCGACCGCGGCGAGTGCGGAGCGTGCACGGTCCTGCTGGACGGCAAGCGGGTGCTGTCCTGCATGATGCTCGCGGTCGCCGCCGAGGGGGCCTCGATCACCACGATCGAGGGACTGTCCGCTGAGGGCGAACTGCATCCGGTCCAGCAGGCCTTCCACGTCAACGACGCGTTCCAGTGCGGCTTCTGCACGCCCGGCCAGGTGCTCTCGGCCGTGGCCTGCATCCAGGAGGGGCACGCCGGGTCGCCCGAGGAGATCAAGGAGTGGATGAGCGGCAACATCTGCCGCTGCGCCGCGTATCCACAGATCGTCGCCGCGGTCACGGAGGCGAGTGTCCAATGAAGACATTCACGTACGCCCGGGCGGACAGCGTCGAGGACGCCCTCGCCGCGCTGGCCGAGCCCGGCACGCAGCTGATGGCCGGCGGCACCGAGCTGGTGAACTGGCTCAAGGAGGGCATCGAGCAGCCGGACCGGCTGGTCGACATCACCCGGTTGCCGCTGCGCGGGATCACCCACGGCGAGGTCCTGCGGATCGGTGCGCTCACCACGATGAGCGAGCTGGAGGCCGACCCGGAGGTCCGGCGCGACTACCCGGTGCTGGCCGATTCGCTGCTGCGGGCCGCTTCCCCGCAGCTGCGCAACATGGCGACCATCGGCGGCAACCTGCAGCAGCGCACGCGGTGCCCGTATTTCCGGTCGGACACGCCGGTGCCGTGCAACAAAAGGGAACCGGGCAGCGGCTGCTCGGCTCTGACTGGGGAGACAAGCGGTCTGGCCATCTTCGGCTGGAGCGAGCAGTGCGTGGCCACGAACCCGTCCGACCTGGCGGTCGCCCTGGCCGCGTTGGACGCCACCATCGTGGTGCGCGGCACCGAAGGCGAGCGCCGGATCCCGGCGACCGGGTTCCACACGCTTCCTGGGGATGAGCCCGCCAAGACCACCGAGCTGCGGCCGGACGAGCTGATCGTCGCGGTCGAGGTCCCGGCGCGGGCGCCGAACTCGTTCTACCTCAAGGTCCGGGAGCGGGTGTCCTACGAGTTCGCCGTTGTCTCCGCCGCGGCCGTGGTCTCGTTGGTGGACAACGAGATCGCGTCGGTACGCGTGGCCATGGGTGGAGTCGCCCACCGGCCCTGGCGGCTGACCGCGGCCGAGGCCGCGCTGACCGGATTGGCCATCAACGACAAGGCCGCGCTGGGCCATGCCATCAAAGAGTCCTTTGTGGACGCACGGCCACTGGCCGGCAACGAGTACAAGGTGACGCTCGCCCAGCGCGCGGCCGTGCGGGCCCTGATGACGGCGGGTGGTGCGGTATGACCAGCCTGATCCGGCCGGACGGTCCGGCCAAGCTGACCGGGCGGGCGACCTATGCCGCGGACACCCAGGTCCCGGACGTGGTCCACGCCGCCCTCGCCCCGGCGACCGTCCCCTTTGGACGTGTTACCGAGGTGAACCTCAAAGCGGCGCTGGACGCGCCTGGTGTCATCGAGGCGTACGACCACACGAACTTCGTGCCGATGGCCGTCCTGCAGGCGCCGATGCTCGGTCATTCGGTGATCCCGTTGCAGCACGACAAGATTCACTACGACGGTCAGCCGATCGCCCTGGTGCTTGCCGAAACGCTGGAACAGGCGCAGCACGCGGCCCAGCTGGTCACCGCGACCTACGCGGACACGGGCAGGCCGTTGCTCTTCGGCGATGCCGAGGACATCAGCCCGGGCGGGCCGCAGTGGATCCCGCTGGACGCCGTGAAAGGCGACCACCAGGCCGGTCTCGCGGCCGCGGACAAGACGGTCAGAGCCGCCTACACCACCTCCGACCGGCACCACAGCGCGATCGAGCCCTCGGCGACCATCGCGTGGTGGGAGGGCGAGGAGGTCGTCCTGCACAGTTCCGTGCAGGCCGCGGCGATGGCCCAGCCGGTGGTGGCGACCGCGTTCGGCATCCCGGTCGAGCACGTGCGGGTGATCTGCCCGTTCGTCGGCGGCGGGTTCGGGTCGAAAGGCTATGTGTGGCCGCACCTTCTGCTCGCCGCGGCCGCTGCCAAGGCATCCGGGCGGGCGGTCAAGCTGGTGATGACGCGGGCGCAGATGTTCTCGCTGAGCGGGCACCAGCCGGCGACCGCGCACGAGGTCACCGTGGCGGCCACCAACGACGGCAGGCTCACCGCGGTCCGGCACTACGGGGTGAACGCGGCCGCGCGGGTCGGCCAGTACATGGAGGCCACCACCTCCGCGTCGACCTGGCTGTACGACAGCCCGAACATCGAGGTGCACAACCGGATCCGCGAGGTCGACCGGCCGCAGCCGACCCCGATGCGGGCCCCGATGGAGGGCATGGGCCAGTTCGCGCTCGAGTCCGCGATCGACGAGCTAGCGCACGAGCTGGGCATCGACCCGGTGGAGTTCCGGATCCGCAACGAGCCCGCGGTCAACCCGATGGACGGCAAGCCCTTCTCGCAACGCTCGCTGGTCGAGTGCCTGCGGCAGGGCGCCGCGAAGTTCGGCTGGGCCGACCGCAAGCCAGGCATGCGTGACGGCAACGACCTGATCGGCTGGGGCGTGGCGGTCTCGACGATGCCCGCGTTCCGGATGCCTTCCTCGGCACGGGTCCGGGTCGGCAGCGACGGTCATGTCGTTGTGGAGACGGGCATGCAGGAGATCGGCAGTGGCCTGCCCGGGATGGTCCAGCTCGTGGCGGGCGAGACGCTCGGCTGCGATCCGGCCGAGGTCGAGGTGCGGCACGGCGACTCGTCGTTCCCGCCGCACACCGGCACGGTCGGCTCGATCTCCACCGGCGCACTGGGTTCGGCCGTTCAGGCGGCCGCGGCCGAGGTGCTGGAGAAGCTCCAGGCCCAGCCCGGCGACCAACTGGGCGCCATGGTCGATGCCGCGGGCTTGGAGTTCGTCGACGCCGAAGCCCGCTGGGCGCCGGACGAGGCCTCCGGCGGCTACTCGATCCAGACCTATGGCGCGGTCTTCGCCGAGGTCCGGGTGGACGAGGACCTCGGGCTCGTGCGGGTGCCGCGGATCGTCGCGGTGTACAGCGCGGGCCGGATCATCAACCAGCTCGCCGCCCGCAGCCAGATGAGCGGCGGCATCATCTGGGGCCTCGGCCAGGCCCTGCTGGAGAAGTCGGTGATGGAGCCGTCGCTGGGCCGGTTCCTGTCCCGCAACCTCGCCGGGTACGTGGTCCCGGTGAACGCGGACATCGGGTCGATCGACGTCTCGTTCGTCGACGAGGCGGACCGGATCGCCAGTCCCGTTGGGGCCAAAGGTATCGGTGAGCTCGGCGCGACCGGTGTGTCGGCCGCGATCGCCAACGCGGTGTTCCACGCCACCGGCCGCCGGGTGCGCGACCTGCCCATCCGCATCCACGACCTGCTCTGATCACGAACGCCCCGGGTGCCCGCGCACCCGGGGCGTTTGTGAGGGCTCTTGCCAAATACCGGGCGAACCGCGAGAGTAGTGGCGCAATCACTGTCCGCGCCGCCTCGTATCGCACAGGAGCGTCCCATGAGACGTCGCCGTGTTTGCCTGGCGCTCGCAGCGAGCTTGGTCATGTTCATCCCGTTGAGCCATGCGAGCGACGCCGCGCCCCTGCAGATCTCCGCAGGTCAGGTCACGACGATCCCGGACTGGCGGCTGCAAACCAGCAGCACCGCGACCCAGTCCGGCGACGTGATCTCCGCACCGGGCTTCAACGACTCCGGCTGGCTGCAGGTCGCGGCCCGGTCGACCGTGATGGCCGGCCTGGTCGCCAACAACCGCTACGGCGATGTGAACTTCAGCGAGAACCTGAAGAACGTCAACGCCAACGACTTCAAGGTGCCCTGGTGGTACCGCAAGGGATTCACCGCTACACCCGCCGCGGGCACGCACACCTTCCTGAAGCTCAAGGGCGGGGTGCTCGGCCGCGGCGAGATCTGGTTCAACGGCACCAAACTCGCCGGCACCGACACCGTGATTGGCGCCTACCCCACCCGTGAGTACGACGTGACCTCGTTGGTGCGCAACGGCGCGAACGCCGTGGCCATCAAGGCCATGCCGTCCAACCCGTCCGCCGACCTGCTGATCCACTTCGTGGACTGGACCCAGCTGCCGCCCGACCGCAACCAGGGCCTGTTCCGGGATGTGCAGCTGGCCAACAGCGGCGCGGTCTCGCTGCGAGACCTGCGAGTAGCCACTGATCTGCCACTGCCCAGCACGAGCACGGCAGACCTGACGGTAAAAGTCAACGCCCGCAACGATTCCACGGCGGCGGTATCGACCGAGGTCACAGGCACGATCGACAACATCACCTTCCGCCAGACGGTCTCCCTGGCAGCCAAGGAGACCAAGACGGTCACGTTCACCCCGTCGAACACCCCCGCGCTGCACCTGACGAACCCGCGCGTGTGGTGGCCGTTCACCATGGGCGGCCAGCCGATGTACAACGCGTCGGTGACGGCATCGGTGGGAGGCACGGAGTCCGACAGCGCCAGCACCTCGTTCGGCATCCGTGAGGTCACCTCGTCGCTGAACAAGGGCGGGCGGCAGTTCACCGTGAACGGCAAGCCGTTCCTGGTCCGCGGTGGCGGCTGGGCGTCGGATCTGTTCCTGCGCACCGATGTCCGCAAGATCACCGACCAGCTGAACCTGGTCCGGTCGATGAACCTGAACACCATCCGGCTGGAGGGCAAGCCGGAGAACGACGAGTTCTACGACGTGGCCGACCGGCTCGGGATCATGATCCTGACCGGCTGGGAGTGCTGTTCGGCCTGGGAGAACTACGGTTCGTTCAACGCGGAGAAGAACCGCGTCGCCGGGGAGTCGGCGGAGAGCGAGGCCAAGCGGATCCGCAACCACCCCAGCATCATCGGGTTCATGATCGGCAGCGACAACGCCCCGCCCGCGGCCCAGGAGAAGATCTACCTGGACGCGTTGAACCGGGCCGAGTGGACCCTGCCGGTGATCGCCTCCGCGGCCAACGCGAGCTCGCCGCAGCTGGGCAACTCCGGCATGAAGATGGACGGCCCGTACTGGTGGGAGCCGCCGGTCTACTGGTACAACGACCAGCTCGGTGGGGCGGCCGGGTTCGCCTCGGAGATCGGCCCCGGCCCGACCGTCCCGGAGATGGACGAGCTGAAGAAGTTCCTGACCACGGCGGACATCAACAAGCTGACCAACTACAACACCGCGCAGTACCACCTCTCGCCCAGCGGCACGTTCGGCAAGTTCTCCTTCTGGGGCACGGCACTGAACAACCGATACGGGGCACCCTCTAATGTGGACGACTTCGTCCGCAAGGCGCAGCTGGCCAACTACGAGACCAACCGCGCCCAGTTCGAGGCGTTCGGCCGGGACTTCTCGGACACTGGCAAGCCCGCCACCGGCGTGATCTACTGGATGATGAACGACCCGTGGCCCAAGCTGTTCTGGCACCTGTACGACTACAACCTCGCCACCGCGGGTTCGTACTTCGGCGCCAAGACCGCGTTGCGGCCGTTGCACGTTCAGTACTCGTACGACGACAAGTCCCTTGCCGTGGTGAACACCGGCCTGCAGAGCGTGCCGGGTCTCAGTGTTCAGGTGACCGTGTTCAACGCGGATGGCACGCAGAAGGCCAACGAGACCCGGTCGGTGACCGCCAACGCCAATGGTTCCGTGCGGGTCGGCACCCTCCCGCAGCCGAGCGGGTTGTCGTCGACGTACTTCGCGCGGCTGTTGTTGAAGAACTCCTCGGGTCAGGTCATCGACCGGAACGTGTACTGGTTGTCCACCACCGCCGACACCCTGAACTACGGTGGTTCCGACTGGTACTTCACGCCGCAGTCCGGGTATGCGAACCTCAAGGGCGTCACCAGCCTGCCCACCGGTTCGGTCAACGCCACCAAGTCGTCCACTGTGGAGGGTGACAACACCCGTACGACGATGACGATCTCCAACAACGGCGGCAACGTCGCCTTCTTCCTGCGGGCCAGCGTCCGCAAGGGCAACGGCGGCGCCGAAGTCCTGCCAGCCGACTGGTCGGACAACTACGTGTCGTTGTGGCCGGGCGAGACGCTGACGCTGACGGCGACCTACCGGACGGCCGACCTCGGCGGTGCCAGCCCCGCTGTCGAGCTGTCCGGGATCAACATCCCGAAACGCACACTCTGACCGAATAGTCGGGCCCGGCTGCCGTTCCGTGCGGCCGGGCCCGACGTTCGTCGGTACCGGTCTCCTTGCGACGCCATTAGTTTTCGCAGTCTCGAACGACTCCCTGCAATGGTCGTCGGAAGGACAGAAATGCGTAAATCGGTCGTCGCCGCCGCGGTGTGCGCGGCTGCGTTAAGCGTTGCTCCCGCCGCTCAAGCGGAACCCGCCGCCCCGGCCATCATCGGCGGCGGCACGGTCAGCTCCGCCCCGTGGGGCGCACAGATCTACTGGGACCAGGGCGGAAGCGAGTTCGGCGGCTTCGAATGCTCGGGCACCATCATCGCGGCCCAGTGGGTCATGACCGCCCAGCACTGCGTCACCAGCGCGCCGATGCACGTGCTGGTCGGCAACGTGAACTTCGGCCAGGGCACGCGGGGGACGGTCGACCGCAAGGTGATCTCCCCCAACGGCGACATCGCCCTGCTGCATCTGACCGCCGGCATCACCACGACGTTCATGCGGCTCGGAAGTGCCGACCCCGCAACGGGTTCGACCAACCAGATCTACGGCTGGGGCCGGACCCTCAACCAGAGCCCGCCGTCCCCGGTGCTGAAGACCGCGAACGTCCGGGTGACCGGGCGGAGCACGGATGCCTTTGGCGGGCGGGCGATCGCGAGCCGGGGCATCAACGGCGCCGCCTGGCACGGCGACTCCGGCGGCCCGGAGGTCTCGAACGGCGTCCAGGTCGGCGTGGCCTCGACCGCCGGTAACTCCGGCTCGAACCCCCAGGGAATCCAGAACTACGCCAGTGTGGCGGCGAACCGGACCTTCATCCGCAACACCGCGGGCGTCTAGTCCACTGTGGAAGCTTGCTGTGGCCGGGCCGCATTCCGCGGCCCGGCCCGGCCGTCGGTCAGGCGAGCCATTCCTTGATCTGCTCGACCAGGGCCACCGGGTTCTCGCCGATGGGGGTGACGTTGAGGCTGGTGACGCCGGCTTCCTTGAAGGCCTGGAGGCGTTCCTTGACGTAGCCCGCGGGGCCGACGAGGTTGGTCAGCTCGGCGAACTCGGCGGGGACGGCGGCAGCGGCCTCGTCCTTCTTGCCGGAGAGGTACAGCTCCTGGATCTTCTCCGCCTCGGCTTCGAAGCCATAGCGCTTGGCGAGGTCGTTGTAGAAGTTGCGGCCACGGGCGCCCATTCCGCCCACGTACAGGGCGATGTACGGCCGCGAGGCGTCCCGCAGCCCGGCCACGTCGTCGCCGATCGCGAGCATGCCGCCCGCCACGATCTCCAGCTCGCCCAGCGCCGGGTCGCGCTTTGCCTTGCCCGCGGTCAAAGACCGGCCCCACACCGACTGGGCCTTCTCCGGGATGAACAGCGTGGGCAGCCAGCCGTCGGCGATCTCCGCCGTCATCTGGACGTTCTTGTCGCCCAGCGAGGCCACGTAGATCGGGATCGACGGGCGGACCGGGTGGGTCAGGATCTTCAGCGGCTTGCCGAGGCCGGTGCCCTGGCCCTCGGGGAGCGGGATGTTGTAGTTGCCGGTGTTGGTGATGACTTCGCGGCGCCAGATGCGACGGCAGAGGTCGATGATCTCGCGAGTGCGGCCCAGCGGCTTGTCGTAGGCGACGCCGTGCCAGCCTTCGATGACCTGGGGGCCCGAGGCGCCGAGGCCGAGGATGGCGCGGCCACCGGAGACGGCGTCGAGGCCGGCGGCGGTCTGGGCGATCAGCGCGGGGGTACGCGAGTAGATCGGCAGGATGGCCGACCCGATCTCCACCCGGGAGGTCTTGGCGGCGATGTAGCCCATCAGGGTCGGCGAGTCGAACCCGTAGGCCTCGGCCACCCACACGGTGTCCAGCCCGGCGTTCTCCAGCGCGACGACGTGATCGATGAGTTCCTTGGGGTTACCCGCGTACATCAACTGCGTGCTGATCTTCATGGTCATCCTTGCTCTCGCACAGCGCCGTGCGCCATGAGGTCATCGATATCGTCGAACCCCCAGTCCGCCAAGGCGTTCCGGGTGTGCTCACCGGGGCGAGCGGGCGGTGTGGTGAGCTCCGCGGGGGTCGCGGAGAACCGGGGCGCCGGTGCCGGCTGGACCATGCCGTCCTTGTCCACCAAGGTGCCGCGCTCGGCGATGTGCGGGTGCTGCGGCGCTTCGGTGAGGGACAGCACCGGCGCGACGCACGCGTCCGTCCCCTCGAAGACCGCCGTCCACTCGGCGCGCGTGCGGGTCGCGAATGCCTCGGCGAACCGCTTCCGCAGCTCGGGCCACTGCGGGATGTCGAACTGCCCGGGCGCGTCCCGCACCCCCAGCAGCCGCACGAACTCGGCGTAGAACTGGTGCTCCAGCGGCCCGACCGCCATGTACTCGCCGTCGGAGGTCTCGTAGACGTCGTAGAACGGGGCGCCGGTGTCGAGCAGGTTCACGCCCCGCTTCGGCTGCCAGACCCCGGCGGAGACGAACCCGAAGATCATCGTGGCGAGGTGCGCGGCGCCGTCCACGATCGCGGCGTCGACGACCTGCCCCTTGCCGGACCGCAGCGCGGCGAGGATGCCCACGGCCAGGTAGAGCGCGCCGCCGCCGAAGTCGCCGACGAGGTTCAACGGCACCTGCGGCGGCCCGTCTGCGCGCCCGAGAGCGTGCAGGACGCCGGTGATGCCGATGTACGCGATGTCGTGTCCCGCGGACTGCGCCAGCGGGCCGTCCTGGCCCCAGCCGGTCATCCGGCCGTACACGAGCTCGGGGTTGCGCTCGAAGCACT